>JARXZD010000001.1 GCA_029893765.1 Bacilli bacterium PM5-9 | reverse complement strand
TTAATAAAAAAGCATAGTTACAATTGTAACTATGCTGGCTGATTCATTATACTTTATGTGATTTTGGACTAGCCCCCATCACTTGACAAAGAACCTTTAAAACTTTTAAGATGCTTTTATATTTTATTCATCTAATTCTAATATCTTTCCATCTTCAACGTCTTGTAAAAATCCTTTATTTAATGCTTTTAGAATTACGGAGCACTTTTTTAAATCTTTATCGTCAAATGGTTCTAAAAGTTTAAATGTTCTCTTTAAACATTTATCCTCAAATTTACGATGGTTTTTATATAACTCCTTACCACTATCAGTTAAGTATAAATTATAAACACGATTGTTTAATTCATTTCGTTCTTGTTTTATCCAACCTTTATTGCGAAGTTTTCTAACTATTTGTGAGCAAGCACTAGAAGTCTTTTTTAATTTTTTAGCACATTCTATTGCAGATATACCAGGAAAATCACCAATTATTTTTACCATTTGTGATTCTGCTTGATATAATTCTACTCCATTGTAATCATGTAATTGTGAATCATATTCATTTATTAAAATACACATCTCATCAACTTCAACAAGGATATCATCAAATATTGAAAATCTATTCTTTTTAACCATTATTATCACCTTTTTCTAAAATATATTATACCACGAATTTATCTTTTAAATAAAATAAATGTATTTTTATTATAATCAATTAGTCCATCTTTTTTCATTTTAATTAACTCATGCGATAATGCACTACGATCAACGTTAAGATATTCTGCCATTTTTTCTCTATTTAATGGAATAGAAAACGCTTCACTTTTTTCGTTTGAAAAACTATCTAAATATTCTAAAACTTTTTTTCTAATTGACTTAATACTTAACAAATTTAACTTATTTTGTAAGTATAAATTTTTAGTTGCAACAATTTTCAACATATTATTGACTAGTTTTTGATAAAACATACATGAATTATTACAATCATTTAAAATATGTGAAAATGGTAATTTTAAAACTTTTGTTTTTTTATTTGCAAACACACTTACTGGACTTTCAATAATATTTGCACAACATAATGCTTCTGCAAAAATATCTGTTTCTACTAATGTTGATAACAATGTTCTATTGCCATCTATATCATCTTTTAATATATATGCTTCACCTGATAAAATAATTCCTACATAATTCGGATTATCATCAACATTTAAAATATAATCGCCTTTTTCATATGTTGAAATGCTTGCTGATAAACAATTAAGAATAGAAGTTAATTCTTCTTTTGGTATGCCTTTAAAAACTTCAATTGAGTTAAATATTTCATCATATTTAATCATTTCTATCACCACTTTTTAGTTTTGTGGTTTTAACCACCGAATAATAATTAATATTATAGTATAGTTATCTCATATTAGCAAGGAGTTTGATAAAATGAAAAGACAAATTATAAAAATTGATGAAGATAAATGTGTTGGTTGTGGTTTATGTGCTAGTGCTTGCCATCTTAGTATTATAGGAATTGAAAATGGTAAAGCAAAACTTTTAAATCCTGATGTATGTGATGGTTTAGGAATGTGTTTACCTAATTGTCCAAATGAAGCTATTTCATTTATTGAAGTTGATGGAATAAAACAACCTGAAAAAAATGATTCAGTTAAACAATCTGGTTGTCCTGGTAATCAAGTAAAAACTCTTGAACCAAAAAAAGTATCTCAAAAAAATGATATTTTTGAAATAAGCTCTCAATTAGCACAATGGCCTGTACAAATTCAACTTGTTCCAATTAACGCCCCGTATTTTGATAATGCTCACCTTTTAGTTGCAGCAGATTGTACAGCTTTTTCATATGGTAACTTTCACAATGATATGATGAAAAATAAAGTAACTATTATTGGTTGTCCAAAACTAGATACTCAGGATTATACTGAAAAGCTTACAAAAATAATTAAAAACAATAATATTAAATCAGTAACTATCGCTAGAATGGAAGTTCCCTGTTGTGGTGGTATTGAAAATGCAGTGAAGAACGCATTAATTCAAAGCGAAAAAATGATTCCTTGGAATGTAATTACAATATCAACTACCGGTGAAATATTAGATGTATAAATTTTTTTAAGATGTAGAATATACATCTTTTTTTTAATATAAAAAAAAGAAAAAAGTAAATTACCTTTTTCTTTGTAATAAAACGGCGCAATGTCAAATAGGGTGGAATAATTACTCAAATTGATATTGTTGCATCAACCAACACAATTTATTGTGTTAGTTTTTTATATCTTAATTAGATTCTCTGTTATAAAAAATCTAGTTTTAAATCTTTCAAATTAAGAATTATGTTACATTTCAATTTAATAAAAAAGCATAGTTACAATTGTAACTATGCTGGCTGATTCATTATACTTTACGTGATTTTGGACTAGCCCCCATCACTTGACAAAGAACCTATATTTCAGAGCAGTAGATATGTTCCCAAACAACAAAAAAACGGCAAAACCAGTATCATAACCAGTTTTGTCGTTTTTTCTATTTTCTCTAAAACCCCAGTAAATCAGACTTTCAGCCGTTTTTTCTTGTCATTAAGATGACACACTCAACATGGCTTGAGAGGACAGAATGAATGTCTTTCGAACTGTCCGTTCTCGGAAACATATCCACGACTTTTTTACACCATCGGTAAGCGGAAATATATCAACAAGATTCATTTCATTTTTAAGGCCTTATCGATGGCTTCTTGTATAATTTTGTGGCAACATAACCCCAGTGGATTGTTTTCCTTACAATTAGAATCTTTCATAGCCCCAGTTATGGCATTCACTTCTTTTACTGTTTTTGCACCGTGTTTAATTACAGCCTCAATTACTTGTTCTTCTGTAACTTTACTGCAATAGCATGCATACTTAGGATTTGCATCTTTTTTAAACCATAATGGGACTTTAACCTGTTGTTTATTAAACTTGAGATTAGCTTTCCTATTATAGTAAGTAATATCACATTCTTCATTCATACATAAATAATAATCGTAGTCACCAATTTGTTCTATCAACTCATCACTTACTATATGTTTTACTGTAATATTTTTTACATAAGTACCCTTGATTCCGCAAACCGGACACAATTTATTTTCCAACTCACATGAAGATTTGCTTGAGCTTTCATAGCAGCATTTATTCAAATTTTGACCTCCCATTCAATTCTTTCTTACATATTATGTGCATTAATAATAGCTATTTTTAGACAATACTAACCTTTAAAACGCCAATTACTATACTTGCAATTGGCGTTTATAATCATTATGATTTTAGTCTTTCTTTTAGTTCTTTAATCTTTGTCTCTATTGTAGATATTACTTTTTTAAATTCCTCATCACTCTTTCCGGTAGGATCATCAAGTCCCCAATCCTCGCGGTGCTTACATGGCAGATATGGGCATTCCACATTGCACCCCATCGTAACAACGATATCTACTGGAGGGATTTCATCAAGTAGCTTAGAACGTTGGGTTAATTCCATATCTATATTATATATCTCTTTCATAAGCCTAACTGCATCTTGATTGATTTGAGGTTTGGTTTCAGTACCGGCAGAATAACTTTCAAATACGTCACTCGCAAAGTGTTTACCAAGAGCTTCTGCTATTTGAGATCTACAAGAGTTATGGACGCATATAAATGCTACCTTTGTTTTAGTATCACTCATAATTTTTCCTCCTTTATTTTGCATCTGGCTTTGGAAACCAGTGCTTTGTATTATTTGCTATTTTAACCAGAATCAACATGACTGGTACTTCAACAAGTACACCTACAATGGTCGCTAATGCAACCGGACTTTGGGTTCCGAAAAGTGCAATAGCTACAGCAACAGCCAATTCAAAGAAGTTTGAAGCACCAATCATACCAGCAGGAGCCGCTACATTATGTGGTAGCTTTAAAGTTTTACTTGCCAGATAAGCGATGAAGAATATTAGGAAAGTCTGGATAATCAATGGTATAGCAATTAAAACAATGTGTAATGGATTATTCAGAATTACATCGCCCTGAAATGAAAAAATAATTACTAAAGTCAGCAATAAACCTATGATGGTGATATTTCCGAATTTTGGTATGAAACTCTTTTCAAAGTATTCGAACCCTCGCTTGTTCGTGATATAGTTACGAGTAATTACTCCACCAGCTAAAGGAATCACAACAAACAATACTACAGAAAGGATAAGGGTATCCCATGGAATCTGCACACCACTAACACCCAAGAGAAACGCTACTATAGGCGTAAAGGCTACAAGAATAATAAGATCATTTGTTGCCACTTGCACCACAGTATAAGCTGCATTTCCTTTTGTCAAATGGCTCCATACAAATACCATCGCCGTACATGGAGCAGCCCCAAGAAGAATTGCTCCTGCAAGATAATCCTTTGCCAGTTCAGCTGGGATAAACGCTTTAAATATCACATAGAAAAACAGCCATGCAATACCGAACATGGTAAAGGGTTTTATCAACCAGTTAGTTATCCATGTGACAAAAAGTCCTTTAGGATTTTTACCTACATTCTTGATGCTTTGAAAATCAACCTTTAGCATCATTGGGTAAATCATAAGCCATATAAGAATAGCAATTGGGATAGATACTTCTGCATATTCAAATTGGCCTAAAAAAGCAGGGATTCCAGGCAAAAATTTACCAATAAGTACACCTGCAATCATGCATAATGCTACCCATATAGTTAGATATTTTTCAAAGAATCCTATTCCTTGTGTCTTTTCATTACTCATACATTTACCTTCTTTCTGAATATTTTTTTAGCTCTACTAATAACACTCTATATCTTTTCTTATAATCCAAGCCTCAAGATTGCTCAGGTCAGATTTAAACGATTCTTTTGAGCGAATATTTTCATGTATAAGGCTATCTAAAAACTTATTATTTGTGTTCCGTACAACTGAATAGTACACCCACTGAGCTTGTTTTCGGTCCTCTACAAGACCTGCATTTTTTAAATATTTCAAGTGTCTTGATGCTTTAGTCTGTGTTATGCCTAATGTTTCAACAATATCAAAGACACAAAGATCTTTAGTATAAAGTAAATTTATAATTCTCAATCTAGTTTCGTCTGACAGAGCTTTCATCATGTCAACAATATTTTCCACCTATATACTCCTCTCCTTAATATTTGTATATTTGCTTATGCGAATACATACATATTATACACCATAGTGCATTCAAATAAAAGCCCTAATATCCATTTTTATTATTTACTATAGAGAGAAAGAAGCCGATTACTCGACTTCTTTTATTTTTTATACTTTATTCTTCTCA
The DNA here is from genome assembly GCA_029893765.1 of Bacilli bacterium PM5-9. NCBI lineage: Bacteria > Bacillati > Bacillota > Bacilli > Bacilli bacterium PM5-9. The sequence continues at coordinate 118,505 of JARXZD010000001.1, read as the reverse complement.
TATTTTAATACAACTTCCGCAGCAAAGGTCTGCAGATGAGGTTATCAGAAGTGCATTTCATATTTATTTAGCCTCTTACTTTTTGCAGTATCTTTACTACCTCATCAGTTTTAAGAACCTTACCATAGGAAACCACTTTTCCATCGATGACAAGAGCAGGGGTAGCCATCACTCCATACGCTGCAATCTGTGAAAAATCAGTTACATGATCAATAGTAGTATCCATTCCAAGTTGTTCCAAGGCTGCTTTTGTTGCCTCTTCAAGTTGATTACACTTGGCACATCCACTTCCCAATACCTTTACTCCTGCACCTTCAGATTTAGCGGTTTCTGCTTTTGCCATGCTTTCAGTATCACAATTTCCACCACAGCAACAAGATTTAGTTTCCTCTTTTTTACTCTTCTTACCAAACAATGCCATAATAATTCTCTCCTTTTAATATTATTTTAAAACCCAAGATAAAACATATAAAAACCAATAAGCAATATCAAAGTACCCATCGCTATTTTCAACACAGTGCTTACTTTACCATATTTTTTGCTCGAAGAAAGCTTTCCATGCTTTTCTTAAGGCCATCTTCGTCTTCTTCTTATCTTTATAATATGAGAATAATAATAATGCCACGGTAATTATATATAATGCTATATTCATATAATCACACCCTCTTTCCTTATGGTAGTGTAAAGTTTTACACTACCCTTATTAAGTTTATACAAGCAGATAGCCAAAAACATTGAATAGGTATCCAATGACGATTATTCCAATAGTTACCACACCAAAAAATACTGCTAATAACTTTGTCTTAACAACTTTTTTAAGCATTATCATAGACGGAAGCGAAAGCGCAGTAACACCCATCATAAAAGATAGTACCGTTCCAAGTCCAACTCCCTTTAACACTAAAGCTTCTGCAATCGGAAGCGTTCCGAATATATCCGCATACATAGGTACACCAACGAATGTTGCAATAAGCACAGAATACCACTTATCCTGACCGAGAACCGCTGAGATAATATTTTCAGGTACCCAATTGTGTATTGCAGCCCCAATGCCAACTCCTATCAGAATATAAAGCCAAACTTTTTTCACAATATCTTTTACTTGATCTTTCCCGAAATTTATTCTGTCTTTAGTAGTCAATTCTTCTTGCTCTGATTCCATCATTTTATTGCTATAGACAAAAGGTTCTACATAATCTTCAAGTTTAGCCTTGCTTATTATAGTTCCACCTAAAACAGCCAGAACAAGACCTACCAACACGTATGCTATCGCAATTTTCCAGTTGAAGATGCTGGCAAGCAATAGTACAGATGCCAAATCAACAAGTGGGGATGAAATCAAGAAAGAGAAGGTAACCCCTATTGGAAGTCCTGCACTAGTAAATCCAATAAAAAGTGGTATTGATGAACACGAGCAAAATGGTGTTATCGTTCCTAGCAAAGCTCCCAGTATATTGGCAGTAACTCCATTATATCTTCCGAGTATTTTTCTCGTCCTCTCCGGAGGAAAAAAACTCTGTACATATGAAATCGCAAATATAAGTACAGATAATAATATAAATATTTTTACGACATCATAAATGAAAAAGTGAATACTTCCGCCAAGTCTCTCTGAGATATTCAAGCCAAACACATCTTCTACTAAAATCTTTACTAGATCAGATAACCACTCCATTTTTAATAGCTGATTATTTAAAAACTCAAAAATAAACATATTTTTCAACTCCTTTATAGTTTAATCATTAATTGGGCAACATTGATTTAAATAAGTTTCTTTTTCTTTAAGCCTATCTTTATCCACAACAAGCTGTGGATAAGCTTCCAAATTCTCCATGATATTTTTCAATATATCTGTAAGTATCTTGTTTTCTTTTTTTAATGAATAAAACACAAATTTTTCTTTTCTTTCATCATCTACTAAATTCAGATCTCTTAACTTAGAAAGATTCTGAGAAATTCTAGGCTGAGGAATATTTAAAATACCGCTAAGTTCGCAAACACATAGTTCCTCTTGGTAAAGAAGCACAATCATTCTCAGTCTATTTTCATCAGACAAAATTTTAAATACATTTGTTAATTGGTTCATAGTGGGTTCACTCCATTTCGCGTCATCATATGCACATATACTAATATGTTAATATTATATGCCTTAATTTACATTTTGTCAATTCATTTTTTATAATTATTTAAAGAAAAAACGCCACTCAAGAAATTATTCCTCAAGCAGCGATCAATTTGACGACTTATATCTCTATATCAATTTCAACACCTGATTTGAATTCAATGGTGAGTTTATCATCAAATACCGTAACCTTTTCAATAAGACGCCTAACAAGCTGTTCATCGTATTCTTCCAGCTCGTAGGACTGCGCATTCAAAAAATCTGCCATCTCGGTGATTCGCTGTCTTTTTCCTTCACGCTCCGCATTCTCTATAAGTGCATTTTTCTTCAGCTCCCGAAGACGGTATATCTCATCAGCCACATCATCATAATCATTCTTTGACTTTGCTTGTTTAAGAAGCTCCTTCTGCAATTCTTCCAATTTGCTATCAATATCATCGGTAGCATTATCATTTTCCTCATTAAGTACAGTAGCTATGTTTTCAGCAGTACCTGGGGGAATGGTTCTTTGTTGGCTAATAGCTCATTGATAGCTTTTACAACCGCTGTCTGCAATGTTTCCTCATTTACGGTTGGGGATGTACAGTCAGACTCCTTTTCCTCCAAGCGGCTGACGCATCTCCAAACAATAGACTTGTAACCTCGGTTATTCCAGTGTACCCGGCGGTAAATATCGCCGCATTGTCCGCAGTAAACTGTGCTCGACAAAGCATACTTGCTGCTATATACTCTCTTTTTACTGCTCTTGCCGCTTCGGATGTTCGCCCTTCTCACCATCTCTTCCTGAACCTGCATAAAAAGGTCACGTGGTATGATGGGCTCATGGCTGTTCTCCACATAATACTGGGGAACAATGCCGTTATTCTTGACTCGCTTTTTTGAAAGGAAATCTACCGTATAGGTCTTTTGCAAGAGGGCATCTCCGATGTACTTTTCATTCTGTAATATCTTCTTTAGTGTTTCTGGTCTCCATTTTGCTTTGCCTGCCGCTGTAAGAATGCCATCTGCCTCTAATCCTCTTGCTATTTGCAAAAGGCTCGCCCCCTCAAGGTATTCTCTGTAAATTCTTTTCACAATTTCTGCGCCCTCTGGGTCAATCACCAGGTGCTTGTTTTCATCCTTGGTAGGTGCTACAATTTATAGGGTGGAATAACTAATATTACAATATTAGTTGTTTCATCCTTTTTTATCTTATTAATAAAAAAAGACAAATACTCTTGTTATAATAAAGTCGTCAAAACAATCATAAAGGAGTATTTGTCATGAATAATAATAACAAAAATAATCAATTAAATAAAGCACTAAAAGAAACTTTAAATATAGAAGACAATAATATTACAATTACAGATCTTAAAACAGAAAGAATCAAAGGTATAAACTGCAAAGTTTATCAAGGCATTTTAACCCTAGATAAAGAGTATTGTCCTAAATGTGGTACTTATCATAATCGTTTTTATATCCATAATTATAAATATTCCCTTATCAAAATACCTAATGTATCTGAGTTTACTACTTATTTAAGATTAAAGAAAACAAGATACAAGTGTCTTGAATGTGGTAAAACTTTTGTGCCTGAAACTAAACTTGTTAATAAAGGTTGTTTTATCTCTAATTATACTAAAAATGCCATAACATATAAACTTTGTGACACTGTTACTATGAAATATATAGCTAGACAACTTAATGTATCTTCTCATTCTGTTATGAGAATTTTAGATGCAATTGAAAATGCTCATAGAAAATCAACTTATAAATCATACTTACCAGAAGTACTACATTTTGATGAATTTAAAGCAACTAAAGATGCTAAAGGAAATATGGCCTTTATTATGATGGATGGTATTAAAAAAGAAATTATTGATGTTGTTGAAAATAGACAGACTTGCCATTTAGAAAACTACTTTTCTTACTATACTAAAGAGGTCAAAGACAATGTTAAATACATTGTTATTGATATGTATACTCCTTATATAGAGCTTATTAAAAAGACGTTCTCTAATGTCACAATTGTCTTTGATAGATTCCATATCGTTCAAAATTTAACTAGAGCTTTTAATAAAGTTAGAATCCAGGTAATGAAAAATGATCCTAAAAATTATAAAAAATTTAAGAATCATTGGAAGTTATTTTTAAAACTATTAAATGATGTTTCTACGAAAAGAAGAAAGAATAGACATTTTAAAAATCAATGGATTTCTAATAAAGAAATCATTGAGTATTTATGTGAAAACAATAGTGAATTTAAGATTAACTATGAATATTATCAAGAAATAATCTTTGCATTAAAATATAAAAACAAAGAAAGATTAGCAGAATTAATTCATAATATTGATCATCAAGTTTCACCTTATTTACAAACATGTATTTCTACTTACATTAAGCACCAGGAATATGTAGAAAACGGACTAGAACATTCATATAACAATGGAATAATTGAAGGAACAATATCAAAGATTAAAAAGTTAAAAACAATCGCATGTGGATATCGAAAATTTGAAAGATTCAAAGCAAGAATATTTATAACAGAAAACTTAATAAAAGCATATAAAAAAACACGACAAATAAGGTATGATTTTATAATACTTTTTGTATTATAAAATGAGCAGTGCGGGTGGGTGGTAGCCTGCGAAAATACCTTATTTATCGTGTTTTACGCTTTTAAAAAGCTTTTAATTATAGCATAAAAATGCTATAATTAATGTAGGAAACGTGCCTTTAAAAAGGGGGTGATACTTATGCAATTGCAAAAGTTCTCTCCTTACTTTGAAAGGGGACCAAGTGATTATTACTTTTAGTATTGATGTTGATGAGTTGTCAATACTAATGGATCTACTATTTATAGTAGTCCCGTTGATAATATCAATGAACAATAAAAACCACTAGTTCTCTCGGTGCTACAATTTATAAAAGCATCAGTGAAGCCAGCTTTTTTAGCTTTTGCTAGTTGAGCTTCAGCATTAGCTTTAATGGAATAGGCCCCTATTTGGACTCTATAGAGTTTCTTTGTAGCAAGGGTACTAGTAGCAGGCTTACTTATCAACCCTTGATATCAAATTGCCTACTCAGATTTCTTGTTATACAAACACAGTCTAAACTATAGACTATTTTAAGGCTGATATGTTTTCAAAACTATTATTTTTTTCTAGTAAGTAACATGACTGTCTCAACATGTGTTAAGAGGATAGGATAGCTATCAAATTCATTGTCCCAAGCCCTGTTTATATCAAGGGTCATTTGGGGGAACATATCCAAGCTTGACCATTGTTTGTGGAAACATATCTACTGCGTTTTTGGGGCTATCGGTAGACAGGAACATATCCAGTCTCTCTCTAGAACGTATACCTTACTTTAAAAAGGCAGAATAGCACTTAACCTATGCTATCCTACCTATAATTAAACATTTACAGTTACAAGTGATTTATTGTTTTTAGCCGTTAAATATTTTATAACTATTAAATAACGATAAAAATTGATCGAAACTAATATTGTTTAAATCATATATTCTCGCATGTTTTAAAGCTTTATTAAATTGATTTTTTGTAAACAGTTTTCCATACTCTTTGTTAACCCATTTCATTACAAAAGTTTTATATTTTTCTCTCTCTTTAAATGCCATTTTTGCTGGCTTTCTTTTTAATACAATTAATGTGCTATCCACTTTAGGTTTTGGATGGAAATAATGCCTAGGAATTTTTGCTAATATAGAAATATCTACCTCTGCCATTAACAGCAATGCTAGTGATTTGTTTGTATTTAATAACCTTTTAGCAAAACCATATTCCACTATTAAATAACTTACTGTGGCCGCACTTTCAAAAACAATTTTTCGAATTATATTTGTGCTTATGTTGTAAGGTATACTGCCAAATATTTTATATGGATTGTGGCTAGGAAATGTAAATTTCAGTATATCGTCATTTACTATTTGATAGTTAGGGTAATTTAAGAGCTTATTACGAGTTACCTCACATAATTTAGAATCAATTTCTAGCGCCGTTACAAAATTACATCTTTTTATCAATTCAACAGTAAAATGACCTTTGCCTGCACCTATTTCAAAAATGTTATCTTTTTCATCTAAACTAATGCAATTCATTATTTTTTCTATGTGATATTTTGAAGTAATAAAATTTTGACTATCTTTTATATTTACTTTGTTCATTATAACCTCTCCTTAAAGGTTATAATGAATTCATTTCAACAATTCATTATAACCTTTTATTTTTCGTTTGGTTGATAATGAAGTTTATCAATTACAAAAATTGAGTAAAAACCCATTAGAAAACCTCCTTAAATTCTTTCATCGCTTTTCGAATTCCTGTCATTGGTGCAGGATTAAAATCCATTTCTTCATAAAGCCACTTTTCTAAAATCTTATAGTTCAGTCCGTTTATCGAATCTGCTTTAAGCTCTTATCACTAATTTCATAAATTACATCAGTCACATTTTCGAGTAAGCGTTTGTCATGGGTGATAAACACTATAGTTCCGGCATACTCCTTCATTAGTATTTCCAAAGCCTCTAAGCTTGGTATGTCAAGGAAGTTGCTGGGTTCATCCATTAGTAGGATGTTATATCTACCCATAAGCATTTTAGCTAGCAACAATTTTATAATTTCTCCACCGCTTAAAACAGATAAGCTTTTTCCAATATCGTTCTGTTTGAACCCCATAGATGCTAGCACTGAACGAATTTCTGATATATTGTAATCACAATCCTCCTGCATAAACTCCATGACATTCTGATTACTGTTGTACTTGTAACCATTCTGTGCAAAGTAACCTATTTTCGCCTTAGGTGAAATAGAAATTCCATCTTCATGGTTTAAGATCATTTGGATTAAAGTTGTTTTTCCGGTTCCATTACCACCAGTTAATGCCACTTTTGCTCCTAGAGGAATTTGAAAAGATGCATTTTCAAACAGTGCCTTATCCCCAAATATTTTAGTAATTTCCGTACCGACAATAGGATATGGATTGTGGAGCTCCAATGCTTTACTTTGTCTGAAACGAATCCTGCGAATGTCTTCTGGAGCTTCTACATTTCCTAAGGCCGCAATCCTATGTTCTAGGGATTTAGCGGCATTATGCATCTTTTTTTCCTTACTACCCATTGATTTTTGATGAGCTAAACGCCCTCCGCCTTCAGTACTTTTTTTCTTTGAAGCACCTTTTGCCTTCTGTTCTATTTTACGGGCCTGTTTTCGCTTTTCCTCCGCAGCCTTTTCCAATCGCGCGCGTTCCGAAATGAATTGCTCGTATTCTGTAGCCTGGCCCTTGCGTTCTTCCTCTTTCTGGCAAAGATAATCAGAATAATTTCCCCAATACTCAGTGATTTTGCCATCTTTCAGTTCCCATATTTTATCTACTACCTCATCAAGAAAATAACGGTCATGGCTAATAACTAATAGTGCACCTGTAAAATATTTTAGCTGTCCAATTAGAAAGTCAATTCCTTCACGATCTAAATGGCTCGTAGGTTCATCCGCTAAAATACCATGAACTTGTGCCGATAAAGCCTGTGCTATTTTAAGCCTTGTTTCCTCACCACCGCTCATGGTCTGTATATCTAATTGCTCAATACCGAGCTTGCCTACAAGTGCAAAATCTTTCTCCTTCTGCAAAGTTACTTCATCCAACTGGGGAATATAGGCAAGTTCACCCAGTCGATTCATTTTACATCCTGGGGAAGTTAATTCTCCTAAAAGTACCTTGAGTAACGTGCTTTTTCCTGCACCATTTGCTCCTACTAAACCAATACGGTCATAATCATATACTTCTAAATCATCTATATTTAAAACATCGCGTCCTTTGAATTCCACACGAATGTCTTTTGCATTTAATATCAATTCCATTTTATTTCCTCCTGTCTATAATCGCATGCTTTCATTTGCTTGTACGCAGGGAAAACCCTGCGATTTAGCAGGAAGAATTACATGAAAATATAATACATAAAAATGTCCCTCCTATGAATTTTGTTTTTAAATCTAGGTAATAAAAAATGCAGGCCAAAATCCACAATGTGGCTTTTGGTCTGCATACATACAATTTGGAAACATTCATATTAACGACATAGTTAAATAAAGGTATAGTTAAATAACCTATATCCTAACCGTAACTAATGAATGCTCAATATCGTATAAATAAGCACAACAAAAAAGCCTATCATCGGGGATAGATTCTGCTTTTTTTATTGCCCGCTTATCTTAAACGCATTGAGGCTGTCATAGTTTCGGTTCCTCCTAAATTCTTATTTGTATCATCGTATATTTTAACACAAAAAGATGATATGTTCAATACAAGAATACAATTATAAACAAAACTGTGGAATGCGTCTCATACTCCAATTTCAATGCCTGATTTAAAGCATACTACAAAGTGGTCATCATACACCGTAACATTTTGGATGATCTTCCTTACAAGGGTATCATCATATAGTAAAGTCCGATATTTGTTGGTACGGATAAATTCTATCAGTTCGTTGATCCGCTCATTCTCACCACTTAAGGATGCATCTTCCACAAGAAGGGTCTGACGCTTTTCACGTAACTCTTCAATCTCATCTGCAAGGGATTCAAAATCTTTTCCCTTATTAGCAAGGCTGATTAGTTCCTTCTGCTTTTCTTCAAGCATGGTGTTAATCTCTGAAATCTTATATTCCGTGGTATCACCGATTATCGCATGTATATTCTCTTCCAGTATTCTTATCATGTTGTCCCCACCGGCAAGCAATCTGTTAATGGCAGTCATTACTGCATCATATAATTCAGCTTCTTTTACCGTTCGGTTCTTACAAACTTCAGGACCTTGCTCGATTCTAGTCACGCATCGCCAGACAAATTCTTTTCTCCCATGAATATTCCAATAGGTTCTCCTATAAATATCGCCACAATCTCCACAGAAGGTAATGGCACTTAAAGCGTACTTGCTACTATAAATTCGTTTGTTCTTGCTTGCTCCTGTGTAGATATTGCTTCTTCGATGAATTTCCTCCTGAACTTGTAGGAATAATTCTTTGGGAATAATCGATTCATGGCTATTTTCAACATAATACTGCGGAACATGACCTTCGTTCTTAACTCGCTTCTTGGTAAGAAAATCTACTGTGACGGTCTTTTGCAGAAGAGCGTCTCCGATGTATTTTTCGTTTTGAAGGATCTTCTTAACTGATTCTGGTCGCCATCTTGGTTTTCCTGCTGCTGTTAAAATACCATCCTTTTCAAGGCCTCGACCAATGCCCACTAGACTCTGACCTTCAAGGTATTCTCGGTAGATGCGTTTGATAATCTCAGCTTCTTCGGGGACAATAATTAAATTTCCATCTTCATCTTTGGTGTAGCCCATAAACCGTTTATGGTTGACCTGCACCTTTCCTTGTTGATATCGGTACTGTAGCCCAAGCTTAACGTTTTGTGAAAGGCTCTGGCTTTCCTGTTGTGCCAAAGATGCCATAATAGTCAGCAAAACCTCGCCCTTGGCATCCATGGTGTTGATATTCTCTTTTTCAAAGTAGACGGATATGTTCTTATCCTTGAGCTGTCTAATATATTGAAGGCAGTCTAGGGTGTTACGTGCAAATCGGCTGATGGATTTAGTAATAACCATGTCGATGTTACCATCCATACACTCTGCAATCATGCGATTAAATTCGTCACGCCTTTTAGTGTTTGTACCGGAGATACCATCATCTGCAAAGATGCCAGCAAACTCCCATTCATTATTTTTCTTTATAAACTCTGTATAGTGTGCGACCTGAACCTCATAGCTAGAATTTTGTTCTTCTGTTTCTGTAGAAACACGGCAATAGGCAGCAACACGAAGTTTCTTTATCTTTTCTTTTGCGGCTGTACTTCCTACTCTTTTACGAGCAGGAATAACCATTATATTTTTCTCTGTCACTTTATTCCTCGCTTTCTATCAGACTATATAAGTATTCTGCTCGGTCAAAAGGATCCACGGGCATCTTATTATCCGCTTTCCTCATTTTGAATCGTTCTTTGGGAGGGGGAGAGGTGAAAGCAGCAAGCTCTACCACTCGTCCTAAATCCTTTGCACGTTTATCTCTAACTTCTTCAGCTTTATCAAATATCTCTTTATCAATAATTGCTGGATACGTATCATTTCCAAGGTAGTTGACGTTTTTCAAAATGCGTCCCATCACAGAGTGTGTCTTATCAATCCCTGCCTGTTCGCCAGCCACTGTAAGGGATAGTCCTGATATGTATTTCTCAAAGAATACCTTTACTTGACCTGCTGCCTTTTCATCGACAGTAACCTCTCCATCTTGAATTTTGTATCCATATGGAATATATGCCATTTATCTCACCACCTTTTCTTTCAGGGAAAGACCGCATTTCAAATTGAATGTCAGCTCATCCCTGGAATTAACAATGATGTTCTCTACAAATTCTTCGAATAATTCTTCTGTGTACTCACCATTAAAATTATCTGCTGCCACGTAATCAATGAGGTCCTTTATATCGTTTGCTCGCAAAACCCCACTCGCGGAATTTGATACAAGGTTTGTTTTTTCGGTTGAAAGATTTTTCATCTCACTATCTAAAACATTTCGTTCCTGATTAAAAAGAGCAGGCTCCAGGAAACCTTTGGCCATCAGTGTAATAAGGGTGTTGCGTTCTTCCATGAGTTGCTCCATTCGCTTATCAATAGCATCCATTCTTTCACGGTCGCTTTCTTCATCAATTTGGCTAATTGATTTGAAAAGTGGTTCTAAGATTAGCTTATGACTGAAAGCAAGCTTATTCATCATGGTTGTAAATGTGGCTTTTATTTCTCCATCTCGCAAGAACAACATGGAACAGCTCTCTTTGTCTTCAATATGACCGATACAACTCCAAGCAATGTAACTCCTACCAGCTGAGTAGTTTGTCTTTCTCCTAAAATTGCGACCACATTCTCCACAGACGATTTTGCCACTTAGAGCATATCGGTTAAGATAAACGTTCTTTTTCACACCCTTACACTTCATCTTGGCTCTTTCATCAATGAGATCTTGTGTCTTAGCAAAGTCTTCTCTACTAATAATTGCTTCATGACTGTCCTTGTAATAGTACTGGTCTTTTTCGCCTGTATTTGGATGGCGATTGTAGTTACTATCTGTGTAAGTCTTTTGTAGTAGGACATCACCCATATATTTTTCGTTTCGAAGCATGTCTATCACCGTGCCTGCACTCCAGTGATTACCTCTTCTTGCTGGGATTTTGTCTTTGTTCAAACCTCTAGCTATAGTACCTCCACCTTTCCCTGAAAGGCACTCAGCAAAAATACGTTTGATGATTTCTGCTTCTTCTGGGACGATTACCATTTCACCATCTATATTGGTATATCCATAGGGTGGAGTACCAACATAACTGCCATTTTGAAATCTCTTTTGAATGGACCATGTTGAGTTTTGTGAAATAGATGCAGACTCTTCTGCAGCAAATCCAGAAAGGATAGAAAGCATCAGCTCACTTTCCATATCACCCGTATTTAGATTCTCTTTTTCAAAATAAATGTAAACACCGATATCAATCAGCTTTCTTACTAACTCTAGGCAATCTACTGTATTACGAGCAAAGCGGCTGATTGATTTGGTGATAATAAAATCTATCCGACCTTGCTTACAATCTCGTATCATGCGGAGCAGTTCAGTCCGTTTCTCCATCTTGGTGCCGGAGATCCCTTCGTCATAATAAAGACCAGCAAACTCCCATTCAGGATTAGACTTAATATAGCGCTCATAGTGTTCACGCTGTGCTTTAAGGCTTTCAAGTTGTTCATCACTATCGGTTGAGACTCTAGCATAGGCGGCAACCCTAAGTTTCGTATTAGGTAGTTGTCCTTGGGGCAGTTCATCTATTTTTGTTATCTTTTTCATCATCTCACCTCGCTTTCGCCCATTACATACATCACTCTAAAAGCTATTAATAGCAAGCTTTTTAGGACATAATCTCGGCTAAACGGGGAGAGAATTTCTGCCTGTTCAAGGCTGATATTTTGTGTAATTCATCCGCTGTGATTTTGCCTTCTTTATATAGGTTTGCGACAATGCTCTCCGCTATGTGAAAGTCATATTCCTTTTGTAATTCTTCCTCTGTCATCTGATCGGTTTTGCCCTTTAACGGACAGCCATCTTTTACTTCAAAAATGTTCATAAAAAAACACCTCCTACCTAGTAGCCACGGCAGGAGGTGAAATCTGATGATTTCTTTAATCTTTTTTATAAAAGTCACATTCATAGCCATCGGCATCAAGGAGCAGCCCTTTTGCCCAAGGTGGCACTTGACTCATCTGTTTACATACTTCAGTAACCGCTATTTGAGGATCGGCTTCAATAATTACTTCATCATGGACATGAGCCACAATAGGATAAGTACTAAGCATCTTCATTGAATACATCAAAATATCACGGGAGATGGCTTGAACAATATTCTCTACAAACTTAGGACCGTAACTTTCAAGACGCTCCCATTTCTTTGTTCCACCTACTCCTTCATAGGTAACAGACTCACCACCAAACTGATTCTCACCAATTCGAGGTTTTACATAGGCAAGCCTTCTGCCAGAGGGAAGAACGATAAAAAGCATGCCACTAAAACAATGAAAATTGATGCTATGGGTTTCTTGTGATTTGTTTTCCTTTACACACTGTTTAGCTGCCCGATCTACATCCCACCAGAACTGTGTGATATTTGGATTAGACATTCTCCAGGCATTCACTAGCGGTTTTAATTCTTCCTCTTCAAGCCCCATCTCTAATGCTCCCATGGCTTTTAATGCACCAACAGAGCCACCATAGCCAAGTGCCAATTCAGCGATTTTACCCTTCTGTCTCAAGTGACCGTTCACACCATGCTTTTCAACGGGAACACTGAACATCTGGGAGGCAGATGCACAGTAGATATCGCCACCACTAGCAAATACCTTTGTTCGCCATGTTTCGCCTGCAAGCCATGAAAGCACACGGGCCTCAATGGCTGAGAAGTCAGCCACAATAAACTTATGACCCACTCTAGGTACAAAGGCTGTACGAATCAGTTGTGAGAGGGTATCGGGTATATCTTCATAGAGCATTTCTAGTGTTTTGTAATTACCACTTTTTACTATACCTCGTGCCTCTTTTAAGTCTGGCATATGGTTTTGAGGGAGGTTTTGCAATTGCACCAGCCTTCCGGCAAAGCGGCCGGTTCTGTTGGCTCCATAAAACTGAAACATCCCTCTGGCGCGAGAATCACTACAAACTGCATTTTCCATTGCTGTATATTTCTTTACCGAGGATTTTGCCAGTTGCTGACGGAGCGAAAGAACTTCATTTAGCTCTCCGTCTGTTTCCTTAAGTTTCTCTGCAACCGCCTTTTTCCCGAGTGTCTCCATCTCTAGACCGTTTTCGGAAAGCCAGTCTTTCATCTGTTGTACGGAGTTAGGGTTTTCGAGATGTGTTATCTGCTGCATAGCAGTTAGTAGTTTTTCATGAGATATATCATCCATGGCGATGGCCTGCTTAACAAAATCCATATCTACCTTTATGCCTCGATCGTTGATTTCTTGATCGAGATGATACTCATCCCAGATATCCTCAGGTACTGGAAACTTGATCAATCTTTGTTGTATCTGTATTTCTGCCTCCACATCACGCTTGTTATATGCTTTGAACTGCTGCCATTTATCGATTTCATCAGTGGATAGGTTACGGGTTCTACCACCATTTATTTTTGTTGGAGTACATGGAAGACAAAAATATCGTATCAGGTCTTTACCCTCTGTCAGCTTTTGCTTTTCAAGTCCTAGCACTGCACCTACACCTTCTAAAGAAAGAGCTAAACCCATATAGGCAGACCAAACCATTGAGCACTTCCATGATGAAGGGTTTAGATAAGTACCCGTGGGGTAGCCCAAATAACGTGAAAGGCAGACTCGCTCAAACTGAGCATTAAATGCCCATTTCGTAATGGTTTCATCGGTTAAGGCATCTAGGATTTCTTTCGGAATTTTTTCTCCATCCATCAAATCTACGACCTTGACTTCACCACCATCAACCGCATAACCAAACAGCATCACCTCAAAATCATCTGCTTCTACGTAACGATAAACACCACTCCTTTGTAAATTGGTAGATGAATAGGTTTCTATATCAATTTCTAAGTTCTTCATAGCTACCACCTTTCCTAAATGAAAAAAGGGGGCAGAGGGAAGACCTCCACCACCATCAAGTTTTCTATTCCTTTTAGGCAAGGAAGTCATCATCGGCAAGAGTCGTAAAATCATCTACTGCAGAAGTCTTACCACCTAGAGGTTCTCCGTCTCTAATTTTTTGAATGTTACCAAGGCCACAAGCTACACCTTTATTACCATTTGAGTTGAAAGCATAGAAGTTAAGAGAAACCCTGCCGTAGCAACCGCTGTATACCTCGCTACGATCCAGTATCGGCTTAACACTTTTGTCTACAATCTGTGGCGCTGTCTTGCTATTCGCATTGATGAAGTAATGGCCTTTATAAGCCTCATCATCACGCTCTACATCACCATCACGCAGCGGTAGTTTAATGGCTGCCTTATTTGGTTTCTTACCACCAAACTTTGCGATACCTTCCTCAATGGCAGCATCAACTGCTGCATGGATAGCATTGATGGTTTCCTTATCATCCTTTGGAATAAGAACAGATACACTGTACTTTTCTACACCACCATTAATGGATACAGGCTCCCAACCGTGGAAGTAAGAAAATCTTGAGTTTACACCTGTGATAACTTTTGTTTTGTTTTGCATATTTGCCATAATATTTAATCCTCCATAATTTCGTTAAATTCGTTTTTAGCATCTGCTACGTTCATAGCCGGTCTTTTATCTGAGTTTGGAACAAGAGTCGGCTTACCCGGTGGTTTGTAAATGAGGTCACCGAGGAGTTCCTCAAATTTGGATTTACCCATCAGTTTTTGCATCTCTGTCAGTGGAATAAGGCTCTTTCTGTAAATGTCCTTATATCCACCTGCTACAGCTTTTTCTGCGATGGCTTCTTCATCTTTATACTTACGAACCGAGCGACCTTCCACAACTTTAAAACCGTTCCACTCTTTACCGTGATTGACCGCTGCATCAGTGGCATAGGCAGTTATTTCATTCGCCCACTTGGTAAGGTCGGGAAGAACAAGTAAGATTTCTTCTATTTCTGTGTCCGTCAGTAACGGCGGCATCTTGAATTCTTTCTCTGCAAGTTTTAATTTTTCTTCGGCTCTAGCTCGACATCTGTTTGCCGCTTTACAGAACGTACACCATGGACCAGGAATGTACTCACCCTCACCGTTAAAGGCCTTGACAGCTCTAGACTTTAGTTCCTCTTCAGCCCAGTCTTTTAGTTCTTCCACCGGTATTGTCCAGGTGCTGACATTCTCTCTTCTAGGCTGAAAGATCGTCATGGACACTTCTTTAATGTCGTACAGGTGATCATAGATTCCAAGTGCTCCTAGGGCATACAGTTTCATCTGTGGATTGTCCACTGCATCGACTAGCACTCCCAGCCCATACTTAAAGTCTACGATGTGAAGTCTGTCATCCGCGATAATCACACAATCTCCTGTTCCAAAGCCGTCTGGAACATAACAAGAGAAGTCAAGACGTTGTTCAATAAGAACGATAGGATCTGTGCAAGACTTTCTTGCAAGTTCCACCTGCTCCATAACAAAGTCCACGTAAGCATCTGTACATTCCTCCATCTCATCAGAGTTATACTCAGAGATAGGTCGCTGACTTCTCATATGAAGTGCCTTTTTTAGTTTGTGTTCACACAGGTCATGAGCCGCTGTGCCTTCTTTTGCTGCCTCACCACTTTGGTCTTCAAACTCCAGTTCAAGTCTTGCAGAGGGTAGGCAGTTAAGCCACCTGTGGGATGAGGATGCAGATAATATTGCATGATTACCCATTTCCAAGACCCTCCGCATCTTTCAAGATGTCAGAATAATACGCCTTATCAACAGCACTTAACTTGTCTGCACCATACTTCTGAATGAGTCCTCGCACTTCGGCAGTAAACCCAATCTGGCTCTTTTCAGCAAGTACCATACGCACTTTTTCAAGTGGGATATCCGGCTCTTTTACTGTTTCTGTCTTTGTGGCAGGCACTTTTTTGGGAGCAGAATCACTTTCTGCCATTGCATTACAAACCGCCTGTATGCTGTCAGCAAGACTTCGCATATCATTTACCACTTCAAGCAGTAATTTTATTTTGCTCAAGGTCAGTACCTCCTTTCGTCATTTCACAGATAGATAGTTCCTCGATGCTATCTCCAGGGATCACAATCGTTACACTCTGTTTACTCCCTAAAAGAAAGCGAAGAATTCGTTCCCTTACGGACACATTACGGTAGGTAACAAGTCCGCCTGTCTGTGGTTTCTTAGAAACACTAATTTTGAGATTGTGTTTCATATCCATCACCTCTTTCCAAAGGGCGATTTATTTGTTGCCCTCTACCTAGTAGCCACGGGAGGTAATAGAATCTGACGGTTTAGAAAAAAGAATGCCTACCAAAGAGAAATACTCCTTGATAGGCAATCTTACTAGTTCTTATTTCAAGAGTTCATTGACCCTTTTTTGTACCGAAATATAGTCATAACCAGCTTTTGTGAGTTTGTTTTTTCGTTCTTGTCCGTTACCCCAATCGCCACGAATGACTTCCTTTGCGATGGCATCAATAGACTTTTTACTAGATAGCATTTCATTGACCTTTGATTGCACTGCCACATAATCATAGCCTGCATCCGTTAAGCGTTTCTTTCGTTCTTCACCATTACCCCACAAGCCTTGAATGACTTCCTTGGCCAGCGTCTCAACCGATTTCTTTTCTGTAGGAGCAGGCATATTTTCTTCTTTACCAAGATGATTAAGCCCTGCACTTTGGATAATCGCTTTGTAATCTTTATAGGCATAGTTCATGTCTAAGTTTCCTGAGTAACCACTTAGTTTACCTTTGCTTGTGTACTGCCAGATACCGTGACGAAGTGTCGGTTCTTTACTGGACCACTGAGCGACCCAGAAATCATAAGGTGCTAGACGATCCAGTTCTGTTAAATCTTGAAACCAAGAACTAGACGCATAGATACCGGCGTAATAGCCAGCACTTTCTACGGTTTCACAAAAGCCTACCAACGCATCAGTAATGGCTTTCTTGCCACTTGGTCTCTGGTGATAATTATCCTCTGTATCAATAAATACGGGATAAGAGATGGTCTTGCCTTTGATAATTTCAAGGCATTTCTTCGCTTCTGCTATGCCTTTATCTTTGGTATTTGCACAGCTGTACCAGTAAACACCGATAGGAATACCTCTCTCGTGAAAGGCTTTGTAGTGTTTTTCAAAGGCGTCATCTTTGTGCAAACTCACTCCTGTACCGTGGCCCGTGTATCCTGCTCGAAGGATGACAAAATCAACCTCTTTTGCAAGTTGGTCATAGTTAATCTGACTTGGTTTTTGCCACGTACTGATATCAATTCCTTTAGTTTTCATGATTATTCCTCCTTGTCGCTCTTGTTATGGAGCTGTTTTAATACATCTTTTAATTTTTCTGGGATAGGTAGTCCAAGGTGAGCTGAGTTTTCTAACAGCGAAATCCCCTCATTCGATAAGTAGAAGAAAACAATTGCTGTTCTTAGTACGCTCCCATCACCAATCACATAGACATCTAAAATATTGGCCACACCCACTAAAACAAAAATCAGCACTTTACGGCTGATTCCGATAAATCCCACTTCACTTGATAGGGTCTTATCTGCGATGGCACATAAGACACCTGTTAAATAGTCGATGACTACAAAGACCAGTAGTGCATATAGAAAACCATCCGCCCCTCCTAAAAACCATCCGAAGAATCCACCGATTGCTGTTATCACAACTTGGATCCAGTTCCATATTTCTTTCATTTAAAAGTCCTCCTTTTGTTGAAATAAAAAGAACACCTACTTTTGCAGATGTTCCTTTGATTACTCTATTTGTTTTGGTAGCCACTCCCAGAGTCTTAAATCCTCCTGCCCTAGTGACCACATACACATGCCTCGAAGTTTCCACCGATAAGCTGCTTCATTTGCCCAGTACACAAGGCTATCCACATCCTGATAATAAAGAATGGAAAATCCGTCACCATCACCTAAGAAAAGACGAGATATCCAGATGTTGATATCCCTTGGAATGATGGTGACACTGTAGTCCTTTCCGCACTGGATGGATGGCATCATATCTGAATGAAAAAAATCATAATCTAGGGAGATGCTTTCACTTCTTGTGGCTGATTCTTCAAGGTCTGCTGTTAAAGTAAACACTTGAAACTCATCATCCCAAGAACAGTTACTTCTTGATAGCCGACCATATGTTTTAAATGCCCCATCTGGCATAAGCACGTCAAAGCGTTCATAAGGCTCATAGGTCCAAGCATCGCCTAAGCGAAGCAACTGGCAATGGACTTTATTATCCGAACGAATACCTGCATACCCTGTCACATCCGAGCAAGTGGCTGTAAAGCGCAGTGTATTGGATGCAGAGGAATAGACCCGCACTTGATTGCCACGCTTTCGAATTTCTAGAGTGTAAAAGCTTGGATTCGATCGAATGTTTGCGGCCGATGTTTTTGAAAAGCTGGTGGCATAACTACCTTTTAAAGTAGAACCTTCATACAGTTCAATACGCTGGTTATCATAATTAAAGCAACAATAAATCGTTCCAATAAAAACACCTGCCTTGCCACTAAAGGTCTCAGGAAAAATAATTTGCGCCCTTAAATGTATATCTGAAAAATTGTTGTAGTTCCATGCTAACTGACCCTTACCCTCCAGTTGGGAATAGGGTCTATTCATCGAACTGCTTGTATCTTGCCACACACTCCATTCCCCCGATAATGTTGTCCAGTAGCTTTGGGGGAGAGGGTTATCATCTCTAAAATCCTCATACCACACAAGGGCAGAATCTGCTTTTCTTCTAAGCATCTCAAGCGTCAACTTAAAACCAGTTGCAGGCCCTACCATATCACCATTTACATCTTTGAAATGTCTAGGAGCAAGGGTATATTCTGCTTCACCAACTATTGGCTCCTCAGAAAATGAAGAACAGACTCTAAATCCATAAAACTGTGCACCCTTTGCCCCAAGCGAAATGGTGATGGTATGTGTTCCTTGAGAAAGGCTCACTCCTTTTTTCAGTACCGTCCAGAAAGTCGTTCTCCAATAAGGCCACCACAGTCTGTTTTCAGAAAAATCTACTTCATTTCCATCAAGGGAGATGTGAATACTATTCTTATCCCAAAAGGGAAAGCCTAGCTTTACTGCTACATCATAAGTACCTGCCTGAGCAAGCGTAAAATGATAGGTTGCCGCACCTTCATCCCCCAGTGTTGTGACGCTATTAGAAACAGAAACAACACCAGAATAACTATCCGGTATGGCATCGCGATCCACATAAATAGTGCCAAAGGCTGACTTTTGTTGTTTGCCATAGGCCGTCAGATACTGTCTTCCATTGTAGCTTGCAGATAAGAGTGGATAGCTATAGCGAGTGGCATCTCTTCCTTCCATATAATCGTAGACATGAGGTAAGGCCCAAGGCACTTTATTCTCATCATCCCAGTAAGCCACGATGGGAATAAACGGTTGAGGAGGAGCATCATCTGTGAAGTTATAGACTCCTGTCATCCAGTATTTTGCAGCATAGTAAGTATGAGATGTTCCACGATAGGATTCTCCTAAGTTTTCAGGTGTGTCATAGATTTGCCAGTTCCAACCGTATGCAGGCATTCCAAAGAAGATTTTGTCGGGATTCATCACTGTGACAGCATAATCATAAATCCCTTCAAGCCAGCTCCTTGGAGATACTGGTCCCGGTGCAGAACCTGACCAAGCCATACCATAACTCATAATTGATGCGGTATCGCAATAAGGGTCTAGGTCACCATAGACGCACCAGTTCTCACCACCTACAGAGCCATTGACACTGGTCATACCTGGAAGGCAAATGTTCATCAGTTTGCTTGAATCATAGGCTTTGATGGTGTTGTAAATATTTTTAAACATGGCGGTTGACTCAGCATGAGTGGAATAGTCATCGCCTCTTTCTAGGTCAATATCAATACCATCGCACCAAGGATACTTTTTCATAATACGAATAAGCTCGGATAGAAACAGTTCCTGAGCGCCATTTGTGTTATCTCTCAATGCTCTGAAAATACTGTTTGCTCCATCATTGGCAATGGTAAGTAACCATTTGATGTGACGATAACGGTTGATGTAGGGGAGCATACTGCTGATGGTGACACCACTCTCAACAATTTCACCCGTAGCTCGTACCTTAAAAGAAAAAAGACCGATGGTATCAATCCGGTCTCCATATTTCTCTAAAGCTTCATACATCCGTGCATTGCCCATAAAAGTCCACACCATGACTTTCTTGCCTTTTAGTCGTTCCATTAGAATGGTTCACCTCCGTCTTGCATTTCCTGCATGGTAAACAGCACCCTTGCAGATTTCCCTTTTTCAAGGGTCACTTTGTGCTTTGAGTCCCAGGCGGCACTGTATTGATAGAACCCCTCTTTGGGTTCGAGCACTCCGTTTTTGGTACATTCTCTTGTGGATGCTGAAAGAGCTAAATCAACATCCTTTCCAATTTCTCTAGGGAAGGATACCTGTTGCCCTCCTTTGCCTTGGCTTAGTTTCACCGTTCCAGCAGACATAGAAAGCTTTGGATAGATATGAACATCAAGACCTGTAGAGGTTTCACCAACATTAAATAAAATAATGGTTTCTTCTGAGCGCACCACACCGTTAAACCAAACAGGATTCTTGATACTGCCATCTGCTTTTAGTTTTTCTAACCTGCTCTCTGTATGAGGTGCATAACCATTTAGAACAGGTCCTTCTTGTAACTGGATGTCCGTAAACCAAATCATGCCAGTGCAATCATAGAGGGTAGGTTTTATGCTTACACTCATGACACGCTTATCTTGTTTTTTATTTATGACTTCTGCCAACCTTATAAATTTAACCTTAGCCATCTAACGTCCACCTTATTTCACAGGGATGACCTACCCATCCCGTGACCACTGACCCTGCTTGTAAAAAGAGATCCGTAATATAAAAAGTGCCTGTGCAATTTGTGACACAGACACGGATGGTAATGGATTTTACTTTAGAAGAGTAGCTTTCTGGGAGTATCTTTTCTGATGTTCTTGAAAAATAGGCCACCAATCCACCTCCTTAATACAAATCAATAAACCTTGCTTCTGTCGTTCCATCTTCATATTCAATAACCACTTCAATGCCAACCTGTGAATTGCTACTCAGCTTTTCAAGGTTTTCAGATGCGATTTGTGCCGAGAGCGTGTAGCTAGAGCGATTAGCCGGATAGATAGTCTGAGCCATACTCTTTGTCATATTTGTTATACCCATTGCCTTAAAGGATGTCGACCCACTTACACCGTTATCACCATCTACTTCAAATCCTGAGTTAACCCAGTAAGCCATTCCATCATCAGCACGAGAATTTCGCAACAGATTAAAAGGCACCATTTCCCGGATATCATTATTTGTCACCATACTTGTGCCTTCAAGAGAATCTGCCACGTTATCCCACTGGCTTGCAGAACTACCCAGATTTTTAAGGGTAGTGGATAGTTCTAATACTGTATTCCATGGTTCTTGTAAGTTATATTCTCTTCGTATAACACGAGTTGTCACCGATAGTCCTAAATCTTTATCTTCTACATGAACATAATCGCCAAGCGACCATGCCTCATGCTCATAACCCGTTAACACCGATAAATCCATTGCGTTTAAAACATAAGAGATGTTTGGTTTTGAATACTGAGCAAGCCTCATCTCGGTATATTCTTTCATCTGATAGGGATTGGTAAAGGAAGAACAATCAAGCGTTGATATTCGAATATCAGACGAATAAGTATAGTCCTCCACATACGCCTTTCCTCCATTGATGTCTGCAAAGGTAAGACCATCGCTGCCAATGGCATAGAGCCTTGTTACAAGACTTCTGGTATCAACGACTCTTTTAATGCTCTTCATATTTTTCTTATAGGCGAACAATGCACCACTATCCATACCATAGACCGTTAAGAGATGGACCAGTCTATTCGGGCAATCAAAGACAAGGTCTCCACCGTGTAAGTCAGCAACCGTGCGAAGGATGGAAAGTGCATTCTTTTCTGTACTCGTCCAGGTTCTTTTGGTTCGTACATTAACTGTGCCTACGCTCCATTCCGTTCCTTCTAAGGCATAAGCCATAGAGACTTCAGCAGTTTCTGCATCAAATTTATGCTCTTCTTTTCGCACTGAAAAAGTCAGGTCATAAAACTCTGCCTCAGCATACACTTCAGTCGCTAGATTTCCTTCGCTGTCTTTTGTATCTGTTAAAGTCCTTACTTTATAGATGTCATCAACAATCTGAATTTTCTTTTCGCTATCAATAAATCCCCGCTTGGGATCACGGTAGGGGATCATAAAGGAGAGCGTATCCTCGCCATTGATTTCACTGGTTACCACAATGTTATAAGCATTTTCTAACACAGCCTCCCAAGCCCCATTTGAATCCAGTACGACCGGTCTTGAAAAACCAATCTTCTCATAAGGGGATTTTGGAATATCATACAGCCTAATATCTATGATCCGAGGGGTTTTACTCGTGTCCGTGGTTGTAAGCGTTACTCTAAAACGAATATATGCCCTATTAGGAGATACAAGTTTTCCGTCTGCTGCAATAGCAGTCCAGTTACTCCAGTTAACAAAGTCATCACTTGTAGAGGTTTCTATCGCACCAACTGCTGTCACCCCTGAAATATATTCACTGGTAACGGAGACCCGACCTGTGCCAGATAGATTGCACGTTGCCGGAGCCGTATATAGTGTTCCTTCCGTTGGATAGACACCTTCTGTTTCCCTTAAGCTCACCACTCCCGGTACGGTAAGTGCATCAACAGCACCGCCCATATCACCACCGTTAGTCAAAAGAGACCCATTGAAATAATCAATCAAATCATCCACTGTAAGACTTGAATCCATATCAAAAAACCAATCATCAAATCTTCCAGCATACCAATAGGCATCCGAATGCATGCCCATAATGATGTCGGCCGTACAAGAAGGGTTTAGTGAGCCTGTAAAGGAATAGGTCGGGGATACCCAGCTTATTTCATTCGTCCTATCTCCCAGTACAATCCATGCATTTTTATTGTTTGGCTCTATGACCATGCAAATAAAATACACTCCACCATTGATAAGTGAAAAAGGCGGTGTGGTTGTTTGGTCGAGTATAAGAGAACCACTAGCGTTATAAAGCATGATTCTAGGTCTGCCTGCAAAGAGCGACAGGTAAAAGATAGGCTGACCAGGACCATAGCGCGTATTTAATATGGGGCAATAGGTATTTCCTACCGAATAAGTAGTCGGTATCATCCAACCGCCAACAAGGATTCGTTCTCCCATCTCCGAAAAGAAAGTACCATCATTGGCCACTTTAAGGTAGGTTTTTTCTGTAGCGGGATTGTTGATGTTGATTCGGATTTGTCTCCCTTTTTGCCCGCTTTGAAGGCTTGCAGTTGTTCCTAGATAATTGACAAGCTCTATTTTTCTATCTAACCCAGAAGAGTCTGCAAGATAGCCATTTTCATCTACCGATACATCATTGAACCGCCACAGTCCAGATTTTGCATACTCAACTGGGAACTCTCCCGTAAAATCTGTCTGTTTATTTAATATTGTTTTTAGTGCCACTGGATCACCTCCATCTACTGCGAGCCTTTATTTCAAGCGCTGTAAACACAGCATTATTTGTTGTTATTGCTAGGGTATTATTGCCTACATTGAAACTTGGAAAATCAATCTCCTCTAGGTATGGCAAAGCGTTTCTTAAGATTATCCCGTTTTCGTCTTCCACATAAGCCGTCATCTTATCTGTATCAATGACAAGGGTTTCTTCTGCCAAAAGTACAGCATTCACTATTTTCATTTCCAAGCCATTGGTTGTAACAGAAATAAAATTGTGCACACCCGATGTGATGATTCCCTTCAAGCGATACATAGGATTGGATTCAACATTGCCGGTCTGTCTTGTAATCGTGTGACTTCCTTCGCTTTCTATTAAATAATTCTCATCCGTAATGGCATAAGCAAAAGGATCAGGACAGAAAAACTTCAAGTTGAAACTTCCTGCAAAACGAATGAGTCGTTCACAGTCCACTTTCTCATTCAGCCTTGCCATGAAATACCTGTCGGGTACATCATCAAAAACAAGCTGTCTCAACCCTTGCATTGGATCAAGCCAAGTAGAAATATTATCAAGGGTACTCACCAGAGAAGAAAAGCTATGCTTCGGATAAATATTACAAGCTACACTGATTTCTCTGTAATCAAAATCAGCTCCAAAGTCTGTCACCCCATACTTTCCAGGTACGGTGGTGGTGAAATTTCGCATTCCTCCACAGACCTGCCAGGAAGTGAGTCTGGCTTTTAGTCCCATGCTTTTTGAAGAAATATCGTCATATGAAAAACCCATCGGCACACCTCCTTATGTTGTAGAAAACCGACCCTGAGCACGAGAGCCTGTCTGAATTAAGTTATAAAGTTCCTGAGATACCCTTCTGATATCATCTTCACTTCGTACAATCATCTGCTGTACAGTAACCAGCGACCCACTGACACCACCTAGGGAAGAGGTCGCTGCATTTGATATCACGCCGCCTACAGAAGTATCCACTGAAAAGTCTGTAGGCAAGGATGTACTCATATCACTGGCAAGACTGGTCATCACATCGTTGATATCCTCGCTCATCATTTCAGCCGCTTTTACAGCCTCATCACCGTTATCTTGGATAGAACCTGCAAGACCTTTCACAAGCATTTCACCAACCCACCCCATCTGTTTCGATGGTGACTTGATACCGAAGAAATCCTTGATGCCCGTCCAAATGCCACTAATCCAACCACTCACTTTATTCCATAACCAAGAAGCAAGGGATTGAATACCCTGCCATAGTCCTTTTACAATGTTGCCACCCACCGTCACGATGGAACCCATGGAGTTTGTAAATGCTCTGACGATGCCGCCAATAATCTGAGGCACTGCTTTTACGATCTCTACCACAATGGTTGGTAAATTCTGAATGAGTGCTACAAATAGCTGAACCCCTGCCATAATGATCTTGTCGATGTTTCCCATTAAGGCATTTACGATACTTGAAATGATTTGAGGTATCGCTGCCACAATGGTGATAATAATGGTCGGTAGATTTTGAATCAGTGCAACAAGTAAGTCGACACCCGCTTGTATGAGTTGTGGAATCGAACTTAAAATCCCATTCAATATCCCATCAATTATCTGTGGAATCGCCTCTACAATAGCCGTAATAATTTCAGGCAAGGCTGTAACCAGCGATGTTAATAACTGAATACCAGCATCTATAATCTGAGGAATTGCGCTTATAATAAAATCAACGATTGCCAAAATAATCGTAGGGAGAGCCTCAATTAGTTGCGGGATCGCTTCGAGTAGCCCCTGAGCCAAACCAAGTATTAACTGCAGTGCTGCATCGAGCAGCATGGGTAGATTATCCACCAAACCTTGCACAATCGTAGTAATTGCATTAACTGCCGCAGGAATCAGTTCTGGCATTGCTTGCCCAAGGCCATCCACTAAAGCTGCTATTAACTGAACGGCTGTATCCACTAGCAGTGGTAAGTTTTCAA
This sequence comes from Bacilli bacterium PM5-9, assembly GCA_029893765.1. Taxonomy (NCBI): domain Bacteria; kingdom Bacillati; phylum Bacillota; class Bacilli; species Bacilli bacterium PM5-9. The sequence goes on along the minus strand of JARXZD010000001.1, from coordinate 92,659 downwards.
TCAACGCATTCACAATCGTGAGAATGGAATCAACTGCTACCGGTATTAGGGTAGGTAGTAGGTTCATCAGTGCGTTCAATACCTGAGTAAATAAATCTGTCACCGTAGCAAGCAGTGTCGGTAACAAATCAGAAACCGCATCCAATAATGCTTCAATTGCGATGGGCAGGGCCTTTACGATATTTTCAATCACTGGAGTAATGTTTTTTACCACCGACTGAAAGGCATCCACCATGTTTTTACTGAGTTGTTCCATATCCGCATCAGCATTTCCAAAACCAACGAAAAGATTTTGTAAAGCTGATTCAAAGGCATTCAAGGATCCTGAAATAGTCTCCTCTGCCTCAAGAGCAGTCGTACCAGCAATACCCATGCTTTCTTGAATGACATGGATGGCAGAAACTACATCGGCATACGAAGAAACATCATACTCAATACCAGAGATGGCCTCGGCATCGGCAAGGAGTCGCTCCATTTCACTTTTTGTACCACCATATCCAAGTTTTAGGTTGTCTAGCATGGTGTAATTTTGCTTTGCAAAACCCTGATAGGCATTTTGAATGGACTCCATGTCTGTACCCATTTTATTAGCATTGTCAGACATATCGGTGATCGCCATATCCGCATATTTAACGGCTTTTTCTGTATCCCCTCCAAGAGAAGAAATAAGGCTTGCAGAAAAAGAAGTGACGGTTTCCATGTAGTCATTGGCAGAAAGACCTGCCGTCTTATAGGCATTCGATGCATAGTCTTGTAACTGCTGAGAGTTCTCTTTAAAAAGCGTATCCACACCACCGACTAATTGCTCGTAATCGGCATAAGCGGAAATGACTTCTTTACCAAGTTTGACAGCCGCCGCACCTGCTGCAACAGCAACAGCTCCCATGGCAATACCGATAGATTTTAGAGTTGTACCTAAGCCTTTAAACTTAGATTCAGACTTTTCAGCAGAGTCAGCCGCCTCATCAATCTCTTTTCCCATATCGTCTGCGCTATCGGTGACATCGTTCATTTCACGGTTCATGTCATCGAGGGCATCTTCGGCATCATCATAATTGGAGTTAGCTTCTTCAAGAGCAGCATTATTGCTACTTAACTCTCGCTCCATATTGTTGAGTGCCGCCTCAGCATTATTCAATTGAATCTGCCAGTTTTGTGTTCTTCTATCGGTTTCTCCAAAGGAGGTAGCTGCATTTTCTAGAGCCGACCTCAAGGTATCAATTTTGCTTTTTTGGGTTTCAATCTCTTTGTTGAGGACTGAATTTCTGGCGGAAAGAGCCTGGACAGACTTATCGTTTTTATCAAATTCTGAGGCTACCAGTTTCATTTCAGAGCCAAGTACTTTAAAGGAACGATTGATATCGGTTAATGCCTTTTTAAATTCTTTCTCGCCTTCAAGACCGATTTTTAAGCCAAAATTATCTGCCATGCTTTCCACCTCCTTTGTCAGATTCCATCAGGGATAATGTCATCGATAAATATCTCTCTTTTTGGTTTTGCCAGCCCCTGATACTGTTTGTGGCACTCCCACAAGTCTAGTAGCAAACCAAACGGCATCAGCCAAAATTCATCCATGGTCAGATGTAATAGACTGATGCCGTAATATAAAAGCCTCGTAAATAACTCTTCGTCACTTACGGGGCTACTGCGTTTTTTGGGCTTTCCTCACTGAGTACATTTCTTTTTGCACCCTTGTAAAGGGCATTCATTATTGCCTCTTTGTACTCTGCCAAATCAATCGGGCTTGTGAGAATTTCCACCTCATCTTCTGTTAGTAATTCCTTCGGTGCATCCTTGTGCTTGATGTTATAGACAAGGGTACTTTGATTGGCCAGTAAGGTAATCAGCCACACAATCTCTGAAAGTGCCATCTCGACATTCTCAGACTTCATTAGCTTATCGCCTAGGTTTTCAAGACCGCCATAGCGTCCTGCGATTTCCTTTGTTGCCTTTGTAGTAAGTAGTAGCACATATTCATCGCCACCAATATTAATGCATGCTGTTCTTTCTTTATCCATCGCTTAACCCTCCATAACTGTGTAATCCGGTTCATAAACTTCTGTATACCAAGCACTGATAACCGCTGCCGGTACATCCTTATCGCCTTCGGTCACTTCTGCTTTCCAGGGATGCTTTCCATTGGTATCTGCTTTGTTTCTTCGAAGAACCGTACCTTCTATTGTTGGTGTCGAGAAGGTGATGCTATCACCCTTTGTCGCAAGGTTTGTAGATGGAATACCGAATTTCACTCGGTAGAGCCAGTAGTATTTATACTTGCCATTGGATTTCTTTGCTCTAAAACCGACAGCCACAGGATTCCCGCCATCTTCACTGTTAGAAACCACAACGTTGTTCTTATCAACCGTGACACCGGTTAAGGCGGCTGCAGTAGTCGAGCCAATATCATCTACTCCAAGAGAGATAGTGCCATTCTTAAATTCTTTAACGATTTCTGCCGCACCATCATCTGCATAGAGGGTTGCCTCTGCCAGTTCAACAGATAACTCGGCTGAGATTGCTTTTGCCAGCTGAGTGGGTGTGCCATAGATTTCTTCGCCATTTTCATCATCTGTGATGGTCGCATAGTAAAGTTTATCCAGACCAATTGTTGCCATTTTTAATTACCTCCTATTTCATAATGTTTGGCTACATCCACGTTGTAGTGGTAATAGCCCGTATCATCTTCAAAGCCGATGTAGCTGCGTGCGGTTATGGTAAAACTGGAAGCCAACAATAACTGCACCACTTGATTTTTTAACGCTGTATAACTGCCCTTGCTATAAATTGAAATCCGTGCCTCTTGAACATCAATGCATGGTAGATTATCCGAATGAAGGTCAAAGCTATCGCTCATCGGAACAATCACCATGTACTTACCAGGGGCAGTATCCGAAAACATACCTGTTTCTATTGGAACATCCAGTGATTCTAAAGCGACTTGTAAGTCTGCTAGAATGCTCATATCTTTTTGACCTCCTCTTCAAAGGTGCTTTTCATTACTGAGATACACTCAGACTTTGATGCGCTTTTAGCTGGTTTCAAAAAAGGTTTTGCAGGCTGACCGTGTTTGCCGTATTCAAGAATATTTGCTAGTTTTGCATTACTCTCTCCATCAGACCTTGGTTCAGAAAAACCTATTTTAATATTGTGGTTTCCGTTCCTATCTAGCCTGACTGAAGTGACACCGAGTGCCTTTTCTAATTCACCCGTTGATCGTGATTCATGCTTTGTACCTTTACCGATTACAGCAGAAAGATTGCTCTTCGTTCGTTTGAAAACGACTTCGCCACCTGCTTTTAGCACCTTTTCGGCAACAGGGTCAAAGTCAGATCCAAGCTTTGCAATCTTGAGCAAAAAATCATCGGGCATCTTAATATCAACTTTTGCCAATACTGCTCACCACCTTCTTTGCCAAAACTTCTGTATACATACCTCGACCTTTTACGTTTTCTACCGAGGTAATATCAAAACGCTCTCCATCACACTCAATAAAGTGTTCTGTCGTGACCTCGACTCCTGGAATCGCACGAAACCTGAATAAATCTGTAGCCTCTGAAAAAGTAGCTAGGTTAGCCCAGCGTTCACTGCCATGACGCCCTTCCCGGTAGACTCGAATCGAAGCAATCACGGTTTCTGATGTTGTCGCAAATCCTTCACTGTCTTTTGTTTTTGTGACTACCTTAATATCAGCAAATCCATTCATTTTTCCGAAACTCACAACCAGTACCTCGCTTTCAATGTTTACACCTTCCAATCCCGATCGAGTCTTAATAGTAGGTTGACCGTTTTCCAAACCTGCTGACCCGCCTGCACATTATCTGCAAAGAAGCCACCTGTACTGCCATCTCTGCTTTCATAAAAATGAGAGGAGAGCATAATAATGGCTTGCTCTGTAGTCGGTGGCATAGGATTGTCGCTATAGAAATTTTCTGGTACATGCTGATAACTCTCGGCATAACTGACAGCAGCGGCGATGAACATCTCTAAGAGTTCGTCATCTGCGTCATGCTCTAAAATCAAGTTTGCTTTTACCTTTTGAATCAGTGTCATACCGCCACCATCCTTTCTCTTTTTAATCAGCTTCCATGAGTCCTGCTGTTTTTAGCTTTGAAAGCAATGCATTAAAATCAGCAACTAAACTCGAAATATCTTCTGCCACACTAGGTGCTTGGTTTTCTGCAAGAGTAAAAGAAGAAGGGAGACCTGTTACGGTTGCTCCCTCCTTAATCTCTAACGTTCCTGCGATGACGGTTTTATCTCCGCCTTGTTCGGTGTAGTTTTTTGTGTTGTAATCCATATCGCACCTCCGTTAGGCTTTCTGCTGAAGAACCTTGATTGCTTCAGGTAGTACTAACTTGCCATCCACACGTTCTTTAGCTACAAAACCGACCATGCCATTACCTGCAAACAGCTCACGAAGTTCTGCAAAGGAACGAGAACCACGATCACCGATATTGTAGTAAGACAAATCGCCAAAGATAATGGTCTTAGCACCTGCCTCAATGGTAGGCATATAAGCAGATGTATAAACAGGATAGCCAAGTAGTTTATCTGGTTCACCTGCAACAAGAGCTGCTTGCCACATATAGGCTCCGTTACCGTCCTTTAGTTTCCTAAGTGCCGCTATGGTCTGGTCATTTAGAATGAACACGGCATTTTTACGGTAAGGACGCTTCAGTGAATACACTAGGTTAATCACTTCGTCAGCAGTAATCGCCGTTGCAGATGCTGTGGTCACACCGACTTCAGCTCCACCACTTGCAGCTAGAATACCCAGTGGTTTTCCTGTACCATTACCATTAATAAAGGCATCTTCTTCGGCATTAGCCAGAGCCTTATAAAACTCCTCAATGATGTAATTCTCAAGTTGGAACGCATTGTCATAAAGTAGTTCTTCAGTAACCTTTACGGCTACATGAAGTTTGTGGGCATCCAGATTGATTTGAGAGAAGGTTGCATCACTAAAGGTCAGTGCCTCACCCTCATCAATCCATGCAGCCGCAGGTTTTGTGGCCGCTATATTGATTTTTCGCTCACCAGATGTGGTAATGGTATGGCCTAACTTACGGATGATATTTTCGTCTTTCAGCCCATCAATCAGTCTCGTGTCATACTCTTCTGGAACCAGATATCCACCATCAGCATCAACACCTTCTTGCAGGACATTGGATACATTACGGAAGTTTGAACGAAGAGCTGAAAGCATTGCTGTCTTATAAGAATCAGCTGCTCGGCCAGTTTTAATTTCACTGTTATCCAGTCGACCATTCATCGGATTTTCAATGATTGGCTTGCTGACAGGTTTTTCAAGTTCAGCCTCGATTGCTTCACGTCTTTCCATGCGATGGATTTCATTCGTGAGTTCAGTGATCTCATCTTCCATGGTTTTGTAGGTTTTATCATCTTCTGCGGACAATGTGCCATTCTTGGTTTTATGAGTGTCCAAGAACCCGTCCATTGTTTCAATGAGCTTTTTGCGCTTGTTACGCATTTCTGTAATCGTCATAGTAAAATTCCTCCATTTACATATATTTTTTGATAATCAAAAGACGCTCCTTGAGTTCATCAATTGAGCGCCCTTGTGGTTTTAGAGTTTCCTCTGCCTTGATTGGTATTGTCTTTTCTGCAATTTTATTTAGCAGATTCGTAGCCACTGCTTTTCTAGAAAACGCATAGGCAGAAAAAGTGGGTTCGGATTGTTTCTCATCCTTTAGCACATCGTCTGCAAAGCCAAGTTCTATGGCTTTGTTGGCATTCATCCAGGTTTCAGCATCCATGAGATGGGATAATTTGATGCGAGATACTCCAGTCTTAATCTCATAGGCATTGATAATGCTTTCTTTCACCTCATCTAACATCTCAATCGCTCGTTTCATGTCTTCATGATCACCCATCGTGATGGTTGCTGGGTTATGAATCATCATGAGCGCTGTAGGAGCCATCAGTACCTTTGTTCCTGCCATGGCAATGACAGAGGCGGCAGATGCTGCAATCCCATCAATCTTGACGGTTACCTCATCTGGGTAATCCATCAACATGGTATAAATCTGACTTGCGGCAATGCAATCTCCACCCGGTGAGTTAATCCATAAGGTGATGGGTCCTTTTCCGCTAAAGAGTTCATTTCTAAACATCTGTGGGGTCACATCGTCATCAAACCAGCTTTCTTCAGCGATTGTTCCATAAAGCTCAAGAACTCGTTCTTCTTGTTCGCTTGCTTGGTTCTTCCATCGCCAAAATATCTTGTTCTTCATCCAAGTCTTCCTCCTTTCCATCCTCGTTTGTATTTGCGAATGCACCTGCCTTTGTAAGTGGGAGCATATTGCCGTTGACAAGGTACATGTCACCACCGTCCTCTGCAGGTATACGGTCTAGGTTTTCAAGTTCTCTAATATCATTGGCACTCATCCAACCATTCTGCCTTGCTGTGGCATACCCGCTCATACGACTGGCATAATCTCCTCTAAGAAGACCCTCCACATTGAATCTAAAGAAGTATTTTTTCTTTTCTTCCGGTGTAAAAAGGGTGCGGGCTAGGGTTTGCTCCCAACGCACTACCCACGGGTCTAAGGTGTATTTCACAAACTCAAGGGATTGTTGCTCAATATTAGAAAAGCTCGACTTCTCAAGGTCGCCTACCATGTGAGGAGGGACTCTGAAAATCCGAGCAATTTCATTGATTTGAAACTTCCTTGTTTCAAGGAATTGTGCTTGTTCTGGTGAAATGGAAATCGGTGTATATTTCATTCCTTCTTCAAGCACGGCTATTTTATTGGAATTGGCACTGCCACCAAATTGTGACTGCCAAGCCTCTCTGACTTTCCCAGGTTCTTTAATCGTTCCCGGATGTTCCAACACACCACTTGGAGCCGCACCGTTGGCAAAGAACTTGGCTCCATATTCCTCTGTTGCAATGGCTAGACCAATCGCATTTTTAGCCATCGCAATCGGGGAGTAGCCAACCAGTCCATCAAACCCGAGTCCGGGAATATGAAGTACATCGGAGGTACTAAGTTTTACTGTCATACCCTTTGTGCTGTTCACATCATCTGCACCTCTGGTATATAAGTAATAGAGCTGCCCACTCTCATCTCGATGAACTGACATCCGATTTGGCATCAAGGGGTAGAGTCCTACAACTTCACCTTTGCCATTGCGAATAATCTGCGCATAACAATTCCCCCATAATAAAAGATGAGTCATCATTGTTTCTCGAAACACAAAGGAACTCATCTCAGCATTTGGTTCATCGTGCAAAAGTCGATATAAGGAATGGTCAATTGCTTTTTCCTTGCCACCATTATCTGTATAACGATAAAGGTGCAGAGGAAGCCCTGCTACTGCTTCAGCTAATATCCGAACACAAGAGTATACGGCCGTCATTTGAAGTGCCGACCGCTCGGTCACTGTTTTACCTGCTGTGCTTGAACCCATTAAAAAGGTATAGTTGGAACTCACCGCTCTATCAGTAGGCTTATCTCTTGCCTTAAAAATGGATGATAAAAATCCCAAAACCAATCACCTCCCTCATATAAAGAGAATGCCTCGGTTGTCATAAACCGAAGCACTCGTATCATTGCCACAACGAATCGCTCGATCAAGAGCCATAATCGTTGCCACTGCACCATCAATCTTTTCTGATGATTTTTCCTTGTCCGGCTTGATGTTGCCTGCCGGGTCTGTTCGAACAAAAATGTTATCCATCATCCAACGAAGTACAGGATGCCCACCATGAGCAACCTTTTCTTCTAGCGTTAGTTTCATCAGTTCCTTAGTCGGTGGACTCATATCCTTAAATCCTTGACCAAAGGGGACAACAGTAAAACCCATGCCTTCTAGGTTTTGAACCATTTGTACGGCTCCCCAACGGTCAAAGGCAATCTCACGAATATTGTACTTTTCGCCAAGTTCTTCAATAAACTTCTCAATAAAACCGTAATGAACTACATTTCCTTCGGTTGTTTTAAGGTGATCCTGCTTTTCCCAGACATCATAGGGAACATGGTCACGGTTGACCCTGGCACTTAGAGTTTCTTCTGGCAGCCAAAAGTAGGGAAGAATGATGTATTTATCATCCTCATCTAGGGGAGGAAACACCAATACAAAGGCAGTAATATCAATGGAGCTAGAAAGGTCTAGTCCGCCATAGCATACCCTTCCAAGTAAATCCTCTTCATTTACGGCAAAGGCACATTTATCCCACCTGTCCATTGGCATCCAGCGAACCGCCTGTTTGACCCACTGATTAAGTCTTAACTGTCTAAAGGCATTCTCTTCTGCAGGGTTTTGCTTGGCTGATTCACAAGCGGCTTTTACCTTATCAATCCCTACCGTTATGCCAAGGCTTGGATTAGCTTTTTTCCACACCTTCGGATCTGTCCAATCATCGGACTCATCTGCTCCATAAATTACCGGATAAAAAGTAGGGTCAATCTTTCTTTTCTCCATGAGGTCTTTGGCTTTCTGATGGGTTTCATAGCAGATTGATTTTGTATCAGATCCTGCCGTGGTGATCAGAAAATAAAGAGGCTGCGTTCTGGCATCACCAGAACCTTTGGTCATGACATCAAAGAGTTTTCTGTTGGGCTGCGTATGCAACTCATCAAAAACAACACCATGAATATTAAAACCATGCTTTGAATAAGCCTCTGCTGAAAGCACTTGATAAAAACTGTTAGTCGGTTGAAAAATGATCCGCTTTGTTGCCGATAAGATTTTAACTCGTTTACTTAGAGCCGGGCTCATACGTACCATATCAGCAGCCACTTCAAATACGATGGACGCCTGTTGCCTGTCTGCAGCGCATCCATAAACCTCGGCTCTTTCTTCGCCATCACCACAGGTAAGCAGTAATGCGACAGCTGCCGCTAATTCAGATTTCCCCATTTTCTTAGGAATCTCAATATAGGCTGTATTAAACTGCCGATAGCCATCTGGTTTCAGTGTTCCAAAGAGATCTCTGATAATTTGCTCTTGCCAATCAATCAGTTCAAATGGTTTTCCAGACCATTTCCCCTTGGTATGACTTAAACACTCAATAAAGTTGACCGCATAATCTGCAGCATCTTTATCGTAGATAGAGTCCTTTGCCATAAAAGGAGTTGGTTTATATTTCTTGAGCTTTCTGATTGCGGTCACCTCCCTTCAAAATGAGCATAAAAATAGACCCGCATCAAGCAAGCCTTATTACTCTTTCTATACGAGAAACAGAGCCAATGTTGGCACTGTCCTCTATTGCTATTTAGTTGTGTTCTAATAATAAGATTGCAAGTGCAATTTCTGCATCCTCATCCACAGGCTCAATGTCCCAGCCTCGGTCATAATTTGCAATAATCTCTTCCTTGCGCTTAAGCATCAGCTTTGAGATGCGTCCTTTGTCAATGCCAAGTTTCGAGCTTTTCTCATAGCACTTTACCCAATAATGGATAATGCTATCATGAACTTTAATGCTACCTTCTTTCCACACGGTTTTATTCCTCCTTACCGGTCAGAATGAACCGGGAATAGGCACCAACGTTATCTGCAAGGTAAATAAGTAGCTCGTCATATCCTTCCCTCAGAGCGATTTCCTGTACTTTTCGCACATCAAACATATTGGTTTCACCAGAATCTCGAATGGCAAGAATCTGCTCTTTTATCTTACTTGTCATCTTCAACCCTCCTGCAAAGGTCTTCTCCAAAGACTACGGATAAACTGGAGCCTGTATCCCAAGACACCATTATGGAGCCGATGTCATCAACACCTATGACTGTTCCTTTTGTGCCAATCATTGGAGCTTGAATATCATCCATTCTTAGTAATTCTACTCGGCAGCCTACAGGGTACTTCTCACGAAGATTTTGTAACCGTTCTTTACTAATTATCCTCATTTTTTGCTCCTCCTTTAAATGCCGATGAACCTGTCAGGTTTCTAAGCAGTATTTTTCGCTCATCTTTATAGTCTTTTCCAATAAAGCCAAGGCGGAGTAAAAAGCATCTGAAGGCGTATTTTTCATTTTCTACTTCTTTCTCTTTCACCGTGATGCGTTTCTGATTTATCGCCATCTCTGATAAGGCTGAAATGAAGTGGGTATATGCTTTAATCTCTTCTGGTGTTGGTAACTCTTCAAACCAAGGAAATGAAACTTCATCTTCAGAAATTTCAATCGGCAATTCTTCTACATCAAGTGCATGACGAATTAGTTCTCCTTTTGCCTCAACAAGTGCTTGTAAGTTTTCAAGTGCGCCTTCAGAAAAGTTGCTCCTTGGCATGGAAACTGTAAGGCCAAACTCCTCGCTGTCTGCCGTTTGTCTGCCCTCTGTAGCGCTTATCTCTTCCTCAGCAATAAAACCCTCGCTGGCTAAATGCCCAGCCACACGCTCGATTTCCGTGCGATTTGCCTTATCGCTGAGTTCAAGGTTTCCATTCTTATCGATGATAAAATCACTCACCTCATAAGCCATGCTAGGCATTCCAAGGTACTTAGCTTTAACTCCCATGAGATTACTAAGGGCTGCGACTAGCCTTTTTCTTTCTGCTCCTGTTACGTTATAGTTAATGACCATGTACAAAACCTCCTTTTGTTTTGGTATGTACATATATCACTCTAAACCACTACTATAGCAAGCTATTTCTCGCTTTTTAGGTGTAGAAATGAGACTTAAGATTTCACCTCTAATTGTGTAAACCAAACAATGCCCGATAGGACAAAACATACATTGGGCAGGGCTACTCCATTACCCCACATCTTATATTCTGCAGAATCTGAATGAGGGTTTCTAAGCCACTTCTTGATTTGCTTTAGTGTCTTAGGTTTGGTGTAAGCTCCCGTTGCTTTACGAAATGTTTCGAAGATGTCATACCAAATCCGAAGGTCATCCGTCGTTGGGGTCTCTATGCCTAAATCGCTGCACCACCAATCTGGAAAACCTTGCAGTCTTGCACACTCAGATGGAGTTAGTCTTCTCACCGTATAATCTATCCCGTCATTATCATTGATAAGTGGCGGATCTTTGTAGTCGGTAGCAACTAGTGTATTGGCCAGTTCCAATTTGGCATCTGTAAAAAACGATGCCTTGCTGGATGAATAGGTAGGAGTTGCAACAGCACTGGGGCCTTGTGCCTTCAGTGTTGAATTAATTCCGTCTTCAGTAATTCCTAGGTTTCTAGCATAGTTTTGACCGCAATTAAATGACTCTCTATCAATGGCATAGACCACAGCGTGTTTATCTACGGTATTTAGAGTAAAGCTAAGCTCTTCATTCACACCAGCACCTTGAGGTCCATTCTTATCTGCCCGTCCTATCATAGAACCTTGTAAACCATAAGATTCCACCACTGCAATACCACCTTGATTGCTGTCCGGTGCATTACCCGACGTATCAATGGTTCTTGCCGTATCACTTTCGTAAACATTGGAACGGGCATTTACAGTTCCTTCCGAGGTAAATCGCACATCATAAGTCTTAGAATTCTCCACAACAAATGGTTGATTGTTGCCGCCTGTTCCATAGGTCGCTGAAATCGTAGGAGCAACATCTATCGGTCCAGTAAAACGTGTATCCTTTCCGTGATTATCAAAAACTGCAGAGTCCATGATGCAAGGAGGATGATTTGATTTCGCTCTTAAAGTGCAAGTGATATCGGTTGTCACATCCATGCGTTCTCCGCCTTGGTCATTTAAGCAGATTGTGCCTGTCGCTCCAATGCTGTCTGCAAAGTTGCTGGCAGTTCCTTGCCACGAGCGGATGCTCTTTTTAGAATACCCAGACAAGCCTTCTGACTTAAATAGTATTTCTCCGGCACCCCCACCTGCAAAATCTGCGACAAGGAAGATACGTTTTCTTCGTTGGGGAACTCCCCAGTATTGAGCGTCAAGTACTCGCCAGGCAAGGGAGAAATGATCTCCCACAATACTTCCTGCCTGTTTCCACTTATCAATCTTAGGAACTGATAAGGTTTCATCCTTGATGTGGCAGATGCCTTCAAGGACACATCTGAAATCTTCTCCTTTGTTTGATGAGAAGGCCCCAGGGACGTTTTCCCAGACAATATATCTTGGTTTTTTGCCATCTGTAGCACACCTCATTTCTTTTACAATTCGGATGGCCTCATAAAAAAGACTTGAACGTTTACCATCCAAGCCATCACGCTTACCTGCTATGGATAAATCCTGACAAGGTGAGCCAAAAGTAATAATATCTACCGGTTCTATCTTACTGCCATCCATGGTTGAGATATCGCCGTAATGTTTTATAAAAGGCAGCCTTTTCGTTGTCACCCTTATAGGAAACGGTTCAATCTCCGATGCCCATACTGGGGTAATACCAGAAATTAAACCGCCTAAAGGAAAACCACCCGAGCCGTCAAAAAGACTGCCAAGGGTTAGTTTATCCATCAGCAACCTCCAGTTCATCATAGTTGTAGCTTATTCCATCCCTTTGAACACTGACTTCTTTGGAAGTTCCAACCTGTTCAATGTAGCGTTTAATAATGACATCGCAAAACTTCTCATCCAATTCTGCCGTGTAGCAAATGCGCTCTGATTGTTCACACGCAATTAAGGTACTACCACTGCCGCCAAAAGGATCTAGCACAATGGTGTTAGTCATCGAGGAGTTCAAAATCGGATAGGCGAGCAGAGGGATAGGTTTCATCGTAGGATGGTCTCCATTTCTCTTCGGCTTATCAAATTCCCAGATGGTGGTTTCTTTCCTGCCCGTATACCACTGATGCTTGCCTTTCTTTTTCCAGCCAAACAGCACAGGTTCGTGCTGCCATTGATAAGGAGAACGCCCCAGTACAAGGGAGTCCTTTTTCCAGATACAACAGCCAGACAAATAAAAACCGGCATCCGAGAAAGCTTTTCTAAAATTAAATCCTTCGGTGTCGGCATGAAATACATAGATGGAGGCATCGTCTGCCAGAACTTCTTCGATATTGATAAAGGCATCTAAGAGGAACTGGTAGAAGGCATCATTTGCCATATGGTCATTTTTAATCTTTCCTGCAGTGCCTTCATAATTCACATTGTAGGGAGGATCTGTTACGCACAAGTTTGCCTTCTTTTTATTCATCAGCACATCATAGGTTTCTTTCTTGGTAGAATCACCACAGATAAGCCTGTGTCTGCCAAGCGTCCAGATGTCACCAAGCTTGCTGATAGCAGGCTTTTTTAGTTCTGTCTCCACATCAAAGTCATCATCGTGGATCCCCTCTTTCAGCGTGTCTTTAAATAAGTCATCCAGTTCTTTAGGGTCAAATCCAGTTAGGGAAACATCAAAATCTACACCTTGTAAATCTGAAATTAAAAGGGCCAATTTATCCTTGTCCCAATCACCGCTGATTTTATTGAGTGCGATGTTGAGTGCTTTCTCTTTCTCTTCATCCATTTCAATGATGACACACTCGACTTCTGTGATGCCCATATCCATGAGAACCTTCAGTCTTTGATGCCCACCAACAACATGGCCGGTCACCTTATTCCAGATAACCGGCTCTACATAACCAAATTGTTCAATGGATCGTTTTAATTTATCGTATTCTGCATCACCAGGTTTTAAATCTTTACGAGGATTGTATGTTGCAGGGATGAGGTCCTTTGTGTTCTTCTTTTCAATCAACATATTTGTTTACCGCCTCCCTTAGTTCTGTATAGCAATCTAAAAATTCCCACGAGCTTAATCCATATCTGAAATGGCCGTAAGTAGCTGTATCTGCATAAATGACATCCGTCAGTTTTAGCTTTTCGATAATGGCTGCAGGTCTTAGATTGAATACATCTAACACAGCACGGCAAAGGATACTTTCCTCAACCGTCCCTGTTCCAAAGGTATCAATCTCAAGAGCAACAGGATCTGCTTTTCCAATTGCATAGGAAATCGCTACCTGGCATCGTTTAGCAAAGCCACACCGAACGATGTTCTTTGCAATGGCTCTTGTCATATAGGCACCACTGCGGTCAACTTTGGTCGGGTCTTTTCCTGAAAACGCACCTCCACCATGAGCGGCTAATCCGCCATAGGTATCAACCATGATTTTTCTTCCCGTAAGACCGGTATCAGCTGCTGGTCCTCCTTCAACAAATCGTCCACTTGGATTAATGAGAATCTCAGTCTCATCGTCAAATGGATACTTCTCAAAGACAGGCCAAAGCACCTGAGCAATGACTTCATTTCTTAAAACATCTAAATCTTTATCTGCACTGTGTTGAACGGAGACAACGATGGTCTTAATTCGTTTTGGTTTGTCACCTTCATATTCCACCGTCACTTGAGCCTTACCATCTGGGCCAATGTCTTTGATTACGCCATTCTTCATCACCTTATCCAGCTTTTCGCAAATGGCATGAGATAAGACTAAGGGGAGAGGTAGTTTTTCACTGGTTTCATTGGTGGCATAGCCATAAACGGTGCCTTGGTCACCCGCTCCTAACATGGAATACCATGACGTATCACCCTCACGAGATTCCAAAGCTCTATTAACACCACCTGCGATATCTTTACTTTGCTGATGGACATAGACAAAGACTAAAAACTTTCTAGGATTGTAGCCCACATCCGTAAGAACACGGCGGACAACACCTCTAATGTCAATTCTCTTTGAGCAGGTAATCTCACCGGCAACAATGATGTGTCCTTTGGTTGCCATCACCTCACAAGCGACACGAGAGGATTTATCTTTTCTTAAACACGCATCTAAAATGCTATCTGAAATAAGGTCACATAATTTATCGGGATGACCTTTACATACACTTTCACACGTTCTATATTTATTCATTTTATTTTCCTTTCCGAGCAGATAATAAGCGCTCCATCAAATCGTCTTGTGGACTTCTGCCACCGAACTCCACAGAGCAGTTTTCTTTTACAATTTGGTAAATCTGATACCAACACTGGTTAACCTGTTTCATGTATTCACGACTCATCGCAACATAAGGTGACGCAATGGCTGCTGAAGTGGTTGGATGCTTGGCAAGAAAGCCATATTCTGAAATACACTCTTCACACTGAATCCAACGAGAAACACTCATGGCATACTGCTCGATTAGCTGGTTGTTTACTAACATTTCGCAGCTACGATCTTTCAGCCACTTGTAAGTTTCGATATAAATATCTTCTGCGCAGAGGTCTTTGCCATTTTTCTGAGTAGCCTTTAAATAATCTTTTACAGCCGGCACATCTGCACCTTCTATTTCCGTTGGCTCTGGCAGGATCATGGCACCATTTAATCTGCCGTCAGCAATTTTATCGGTTAGAGCCTTTGATTTCCTTCCAGCACCAACACGCTGACCGCCTCTTGCTGTACCGTCTTTCGCCATGTTTTTCACCCCACTTTCCTAAAAGTCTTTAATACCCCCTTTGATTTCTGATTTTTACACGCGAAGCCCCAGGCCGTTGTCCGCCATAAGAGGTCTAGAGATTTGACCTCCCCCTTGGCTCACCTACGAATCTGTCGATCACCGAGATCTAAATGAATCTTGTTGTGACAGGATTTACACAAGGACATCAGATTACTTCTATCGTGTGTACCACCTTGAGAAACAGGGAGGATGTGATGCACTTCATCAGTGGGAGTCAGTCGTCCGTCCTCTTTACACATCTCACACAGGGGATGTTCTCGTGCATAGCGGTCACGGATTCTTTTCCAGGCTCTGCCGTATTTCTTATTAACATCCTTTGACCGTTGATATTTGTCATAGCGCCTACGCTCTTCTACTCGATGGTCTTCACAGTACTGGCCATCGGTTAAGTTGGGACAGCCTGGTGTACTGCATGGTCGTTTTGGTTTTCTTGGCATCATATCACCTCGCTTTCTGGGCATAGAAAAAGCCCTGCAGGCCGCATCCCACAAGGCTTGGTAAGTATTCTATCTTGCTGATTATAATGTAACATGAAGATGAGGTGCTTATCTCTGCTCAAAAGTGCTCATTGCTGTTCAACATTTGAATAACAATTGGATTCTCAGGTACTACAACATGATTTAAAGCATTGCCATGCCACCTACGAATGGTACTCTTATCCGCATTCAGCTCATCACCGATTTGCTCCCAGGTAAAGTTATGAACATAACGGTAGCGTAAAACCATGCGTTCATCGATATCCGTTACTTTATTAATCACATCTCGAATCTCTGCTTTAAGTGCTACAAGATGATCTACCTCATCATTAATCTTGATTTGTAGTTCTTCAATTCGCTCAAGGTATCTGACAAACAAAGCATCGGTATGCCGTTGTGTTTGTATTCTCTCGCCCCAGCTGGGGGAGGAAACACTGGTCGATAATACCCTCAGCCTTTCCATTTCCTCAATGTTGGATTGGATTCGTTTATCTAGCCTGTAGGCTTGATGTAAATATTCTTTTGCATTCATTGTTCGCTCACCTCCGCTTGTAGCTTTTTGATTAGGACGTTTCCATCAACAGAGGTAAGTTCTCTATACCAATCAGAGCGGAAGAACCTCTCCACCTCGTTTTTCATATCTTGTGCCGGTCCATATTTAGGCCGTTTTTTTAGTTTCTTTAAGGCATCTCTATAATCCTTAACAGCCATCAAAATAATGGCATTGGCTAAATCTTGATAAGGTTCTGTCATCGCATCACCTCTAAATTCGCCTTTACCGCATCAATCAAGGCATCTTGAGTTTTCTCCTTTTTTGTGAGTGCAAGCAGCACGTCTTCATCGATGGTGTTTTTGGTGATGATGTGGTGGACAATAACTGTATCCTTTTGACCCTGCCTATAAAGTCTTGCATTGGTTTGCTGATACAGCTCTAGTGACCAGGTCAGACCAAACCAGATAAGCGTTGAACCGCCGCTTTGAAGATTAAGACCATGACCTGCACTGGCTGGATGAATAACAGCAATGGGTATCTTGCTATTATTCCAATCTTCAATATCCTTTGATGACTGAATCTGTCTTACGGGAAATCTCTCTTTGATACGTTCTAAATCATGCTTATACCAATAAGCAACAAGAACTGGTTTCCCATTTGCTCCTTCAATTAAATCTTCCAAGGCATCTAGCTTTTTATCATGAATGATGTGTGCTTTGTTCTCACTATCGTAGACCGCACCATTTGCCATCTGAAGAAGCTTGCCAGATAGCACTGCCGCATTCACTGCATCAATTTCCTCATCACCTAAGTTTGTGACCATATCCTCTTTAAAATCAGCGTATATCTTCCACTCTTTTTCATTTAGGGATACAGGCACTTCGTTGATCATACATTCAGGCATTTGAAGGAAATCTGCCGACTTCATGGAAATGGTAATATCCGATATCTGCCTATATATCTCATCCTCAGCACCAGCCAATGGTTTGTAGGAGAATACAATCTGTCCATTTCGTTTATCGGGAGTAAAGTAAGTATTACGGTAGTGCGTGATGTACCTGCCTAGCCGTTGACCTAAATCGAGAATACGAAACTCTGCCCATAAATCCATCAATCCATTACTGGAGGGAGTACCGGTAAGACCGACTATTCTTTTTACAGAGGGTCTTACTTTGAGGAGACTCTTAAACCGCTTTGCACCATAAGATTTAAAGGATGACAATTCATCAATGACTACCATATCAAAATGAAAAGGAATACCACTTTTATGAACCAACCAATCCACGTTCTCACGGTTGATGATGTATAGCGTTGATTGTTTCTTGAGGGCATCGATTCTTTCTTTTTCCGTTCCCACTGCCACTGAATAAGAGAGTCCTTTTAGATGATCCCACTTATTGATTTCGGCAGGCCATGTATCCCTTGCTACTCTAAGTGGAGCAATGACTAGCACTTTACATACGAGAAAACTGTCTAAACACAAATCAAATATGGCAGATAAGGTAATCACACTTTTCCCTAAACCCATCTCAAGAAACACTGCAGATATCGGATAGGATAAAATGAATTCAGTGGCATAGCTTTGGTATTCATGTGGCTTGTATTTCACTAAGTATCCCTCCAATCTGTTCTATATCATCAAGGCAATAGACTAGAAAGCCTAATGCCTCTAATTGCTTCTTTCTTTTATTTTGTAAAGGTCGCATCTTTTTCCCTGTCGCCTTACATTCAACAAAGGCGATTCTTCCCATGGGAAGTAACACGATGCGGTCGGGCATTCCATCTATTCCAGGACTCACAAATTTCGGGGCAATACCTCCCATGCTTTTTACTGTCGCTACCAGTTTTTGTTCTATATATTTTTCTTGCATAAATGACCTCCAACAATTCATCAGGAACAACAAGCACAACTTTTAACGTTTTTTCCTATACGCGCGCATACATACGCTCACGATGCTTTACTACTACTATTTATTAATTTATTACTAAGTAGTAAAACTCTTGTTACACTCATTCAAGTAAAGCCAGAACATCGGTAATGACTGGGTTTTTAAGAGAACAAGCATAAGGAACAACTAAAGAACAAGGAACGACCTTACTCATTCTTCTCGTAACAACGTTGCCTACCGTAAAGGGGAAAATTACTTGTTCCGTTCTTGTTCCCTTGGTACTTGTTCCACCCATTAATCTTTTTCATAATGCCTGCTATGGCATAGGAGTCTGCAGGTTTCATGGCGGAGGCATCCCTTCCAAAGCATTCGCACCAAATTTCCATATTGCAAACAAGCGTACGTTCAACCGTACCGACACGGGATTCCCCACCAAATTCACTACCGTTTAGGTAGTTTCTTCGCTCGTATAAGGACAGGTCATTCCAGTCATCGGGTAAAAGTGTATCGAGGTAAGTGCGAACAAGCCCTTCTCGCTCATCACTCTCCATGGCATCTGCCTGCTCATTCGTTGCCAACTCTACATCACTGCCCTCTAAATAGAGCTTTTCACCCTTCCCATAAAGTACCAAAGTTTCTGCCCAAATCTGTTCCACATCGTATATAGACATCTGCCATGCTTTTCTTTTGCCATCACCGCTAATACGGACTGGCCAGAACCTGCGGTTACCAGTTATATCTCTTAGAAATCCGCTCTCTGCATTGGTAGAGCCGACAATAATACATTGACGAGGATGACTTTCAACGTTCACACCATAACTGGCACGATACTTGTCATCTGACCTTGAGATGAAGGATTTCACAACCTCCACATCGGTTTTTCGCATACCAGCCAGTTCACCTAATTCTAGGATCCAGTAGCCTTGAAGCTTTTCAGGACCTGCCTTATCTTTCATATCCGTGAGGGTTAAGCTATCGGAAAACCAATCACCAGCAAGCTTTGCAAAGAAGGTAGACTTACCGATGCCTTGAGGGCCATTTAGAATCAAAACGCTGTCGAATTTCGTACCAGGTTGAACAATTCTAGCGACTGCTGCCACCATCATTTTTCTAGTAACGGCTCTGGTATAGGAATTATCTGTTGCATTGAAGTAATCAATCAACAAGGTTTCAACGCGGTCGATGCCATCCCATTCTGATAAATGATCCAGGTATTCTTTGATGGGATGATAGGAACGCTCTGCTGCGACTGCTAATATTGCGTCCTTTGTTTTGGTTGGGGAGTAAATGCCATATTTGTTAGATAGATAAACCTTAAGGGCGGCATTATCTGAATCATTCCAGCCACCCTTCATCTGTTCCCACGGCAGTCCGTCTCTTGCATCGATTCCATCACGATGCTTATTAAAAGCAATAGATTCTAGTTCTGAATCGTTACGGATGATGAGAACGATATTATCCAAGGTGTCTTTAATCTTTCCTTGCTTATCAAGTTCAAGCGCTGTCTGCCAGGTATCCTCATTGAATTCGATTGTTGCCTGTTCCATCCGCTCTTTCGTAAACTGCACCTTAACTTCATCATCTTTAATAGCAAACTCACACATATTGATAAAGGATGGGAGTTTACTTGGAGGTGTGCTTTCTGTCGCTCGATCATCTAAATGACCAAACTTATGAATCCGAACAAGGTCAAAGGCATTGAGTAACTTTCCACTTGCAGGATCTGTTGCGTGGTGAGAATAGGCAAACTTATCATCATAGAGGATGACACCGGCACTAGAATCAGCCGGGATATAATCATAGCGACTAGTCATTGCTGAGGGCTCATATACATCCTTTAGGAACTTATCGATTGCAGTACTGATGGAATAAGTACGACAAAAAGTGCCGATAACACCATCCTTGGATAATGGATCGGCTTGTTCTTTTAATGAACGGTCAAATACTTCTGACTGCCTTGATGATACGGGCCAGGTGCTGGTATCTCGCCAATCATCGTATTTATTTAAAAACACATCCGGGTCTAGGTGTGAGCCGTCCTTTTCTTCATATACAAACTGACCGTTTCTTGAAGTGGAGGGCCAATACATCAACCTCTCCGGTTCATAGGTCGTATCATCAAATAGATCGATGCCAATTTCCTTGGCCACCATTCGGCTCACTGCCGCATATTCCTCCTCCCCGATATCACGGGAAAGAGGAATGATCAGTCTAAGCCTTGGACTTTCTGGAGTATGTTTATGGGTAGAATAAATACAGCACTGGTAAGGGAAGAATGTAGAGATTTCTTCCCAAATACCACTTGTTCCATAATCCATATCAAGAGTTAGCATAGAGCGTGAAAGCACATTACCTTTTTTACGTCTGCCATCTTTTAAGTGACCACCAACAAAGCCACCTACGTCCTTTATGGAATCCTGACCGCCTTTTCTCATCTTGCGGTATTCTTCCACAGTTTCGGTGGTACGTTGTGTGGTCTTAACACGGGAGCAGAAATCCTCCCAGCTGATATCTGTGTTTTTCCACTTTTTATCCATTCGGCTATTACCGTATGCTATTTTCATAGAGTCTCTACCTCCTCGAAATCTTTATTGAAATATCTAATTGGTTGTCTGCGTTTCTTTGCCTTCTCAATTTCAATACGCATACCTCTAGAAATAACATTACCCAGAACCCATACTTCTTGACATTTTCCCATCAAGATAATGTCCATGAAAAGTGCCAGGTCACGTTCTTCCTCATTGCTGTCATTCATAAACTGAGGGAACATGAGGTGGGGAGCCAGAGGAATATTTCCTTTATCTAAAGCAAATCTGCAAAATGCACGTGTTCGCTTGTTATTGTTTTCGATATCCCCACTAAAGGGAGAGCAGATATAGACTAAGGGCTTAAAGGCAGCTTTAGTTGCTGCCTTTTCCTCACGGGTTATATTAGTTAGTGCTGCATGGGGAGTTGGGTCATGATAGCCTTCAGCATTGAATTTATTTATGTTCATCATAGCTACCTCCGACTCTAGTCTTTTTGCTACATACGCTACAATATATTGCAGTACCAAATAAATCACTTTCGCCATCGCTTAGGATTTCTGCGATATCTACTGACACCTCAGAGCCACATATAGGACAATGGCAAAACACATTCTCATCTGTTATTTGGGTGGATATCTCCAGAGTATCGCTCAATCTTTCTTTCACATAAAACATAATGATTGCCCTCCTTAATTTTTGTTCTCTTCCAACTTCAGCTTGTACCATTCCAGATGACGCTTACGCTGCTGATAATCTGGGACAGCTACTAATAAGCCCACATCTACTTTTTGTAAAGTCTCAAGCAACGTAATCTGCTCATCTGAAAGGTAAGGGCGGATACTTTTACCTTTTTCAATACCGTTTGCAGTTCTAAATTGCTTTGCAGACATCCCTGTGACGATACGGTTAATCATGTCGCATTCATTACTGAAGTGATATGGCTTTGGATTTTCATGAAGTAACTTAATGTTGTCAGTCAGTAAAGGAAACTCCTTACGAGCTGAAACAAGTGTTCTAATAAACTGTTCCATTTCATTAAAGCGTTTGATGTATAATTCTTTGAACTTCATTGCTTTCTGCCCGGTATATCCCATAACCAACATGGTGAAGCCATCACGGGTCATGAAGTAACAAGGTAATTTTCTGCCAGTGCTATCCTTATAAGAATCAGCTTTAAAGTTTGTCTGGATGAAATCTTCACTCAACCCAGATTTGGGGTCAGTGATTTTTCTAATATCTCGGATAACATGATCATGACGTTTTACAAAGAACTCTGCCACAAACAAACTATCCACTCTTGCCGTATCCTTGGTGTCGGCAAACACACCATATTTGTCTTTAGGTATTAATTCTCTCATCAGAATTACCCCCTTATAATTTTTGGGAGGCCTTGACCTCTTACCTAGTAGCCACGGGAAAAGGTCAAATCTGACGATTCGGATATTCTTTTTCTATTTTTTTTGTTGCTCGTTTTAATTTCTGAGTGATATTGTTTTCATCTGCACCGATGTAATTGGCATACTCACGGATTGACATCCCGTCTATGCGTACAGCGATAAACATATCTGCCCAATCCTGCTTTTTACCGAGAGTCTTGCGTATCCATAGGCAGACATCTTCGTATTCATCTTGATTAACACGTTCTATCTCCTGAGAGTTATCAGCGAAAGTATCCATGACATCAGTTTTATCTTCAGCCTGATCATCTTTACGATATGGAGTCTTTGGATTGCCAAGGTGCCTATGGTAGCGGCGCCAATGGTTGTATTCCTTGTTGTTCATGAGGTCGAACATTTCCTGTAGAGTCTCGCAGCGTTTCACCTCAGCTTTCTTTTCAGGCTTTGCTTCTGCAAGACGTTGTTCATAATCGATGTCTAGCATGACGCTGTAATCTCCGTCTGGGATTTCAATAGTGGTGTAGTTCTTGTGACCGTTTTTGATGTTGTCTTCATATAAAACTCGAATCTTCATAAAGTATTCCTTTCCGCCTAGTCATTGGGCGGCGGAATACAAAAAGAGCCTGCGGTGAAGATGACCACAGACTCCGCTTGTCCTAAAAAAAGGCACACGAAAGTACGGTGGGTGCATCTTCATTCCAAACACAGTCTTTATCACTGTGTTCTGAACTCTTATGCATCCCGCCGTCCGTATGCGCACTAGGACTTTGAGATTGATTTTATTGAGCGATAATCGCTCTAGATAAACTTCTCCCTTAGGGAGGCTAGGTAGGCTGATTGTTCAAATCTGTCTCTACCTATCATTTGTTCTAAAAATTACTTTTTCTTGCTTGGTCTAGTTTGACTTAAAGCACTGCCAGCAACTGATTTAGATTTCTTGCTGTAGCGTCCATCACTAAGAATTTTGCTTGCTTTTGATGCAACTCTTTTTGATGTTTGTTTCGTATTAAACTTTGCCATTTGCATTTCCTCCTTTCATTCAAATCTCACTGCAAGAAAATCTTATTTTTACTTTCGCAAATTTTCTTGTGTGATAACATGATTTTATTTTGTAAAAAGTGTAGAAATCACGCTCTGGATTTGATACAATAGTTGTATGCATGCTGCCCATTGCAGAATATTCTGTCCCTAGGCTTGATCGCGATTTCCTACCGGCCCTCTTACATATACCAATTTAGCAAAATCGCTATTTTAAAAATCGGACTGGACGGACACTATCGGACGCTCTTGGACAGTGGGTAAATTTCGGACAGGAGGTCAAGAAGTCTTATGACATTTTCTGAATATGCTTCAGGTCTTTCGCCATACATTTCATATGGAAAATCTGATCCTGATTTTTTCACGGAACTCATTGGTAACTTTATAGAAGATGCTGCTATGGACTCCTGTATACTACTGAAGAGAAAGCCTGATACAAAATACCGGTATATCAAAGGAAGTCGCACGATTCAGCCGAAAGAAGCCCAATTCCTCTACAACCATCGCGACAAGGAAAAATTCTCTGATTGGATATGGAGAAGAATGGACGAGTCTGATTCCTACGATAATGTTGTAGCCTGGCTGGACAGCTTTGATATAACAAGTGATGATCCGTCAACTGCGTGTGCCGACTTGTTAGAAAGCATTGTTCTGAATATAGTAAACGCCTCTCCTGTTTCGCTAGAAGCACACCAATCAGAAATTGATTTGAAGCTGATTGATGATATCCAAGAAAAAATAAAAGCACTACCTAGCCCGACAAATGTGCCGGTTCCAAAGGTAGTGACTCAGGATGAACAAATATATATTGACGAACTGTGCCTTGCATATGGAGATGCTGAGGGAATAAATTCTTTTTCGGTAGATGACCTCTCCTCTTTTTCTGATTACTCAGATGACTTAGATGACCGGCGCATTGATTTTTACGCCGCAGAAACAATTCGACGTGGCGTATTGGAATTAAAGGGTAATAGCCTGACAGGTCAATTTGATGTATTAAAGGACGAAACCTTCAACGGTGTCAAGGACACTGCAAGGCGAACGCACCAAAATGGTTATGAGTGCATGCTTGCCGTTATGGATCAAGCAGTTGTCGCCCCAGTAACAAACTACATACTTAGTTCCTCACCTTATTGGATAAGCGGAAAAATCAAAAAAGGTGTATGCCATCATCTTGTAAATGAAGGCAAACTTGTATGGATAAGGAGAAAAATCATCAATGAATGAATCAGCCATAGGCTCTAACTTTGAAATATCTCTCCGTATACTTCTAATGTTGAATGAATTTTTCCCCATAAAATTAGACGAACAGCAGATTGGAGCGATTGATTTTATATCTGTCTACGCTGCAGATTTTGGATTGTTAGACGAAAACCTCCATGGCTATAGCAACTACCGATATAGTGAGTTTCCTGCGAGAAATCAGATGGTTGCTTCAGCTTTGAAAGATCTTGTATTGGACGGATATGCTCGTATGTACCCCACCTCAACTGGATATAGATACTCCATCTTAGAGGCAGGCAAGACCGTATGTATCAAACTTACAAACAGTTATGCAAAAGAGTATGTTCTCGCAGTTCGATCTGTATTGGATAGGTTTGATAGCGAAAATGCTACTGTCATGTTGAAAGAAATCAACAGACTAACCGTTCAATCACTGCAGGAGGTCAAACATGAAAAGATTCTATATTAAAAAACTCATCGTGTCCGGTGGCGGACACAAAGCAAGTGTTATCGACTTTAGTCCTGGTTTGAACTTTATTCTCGGACCTTCAAACACAGGAAAAAGCCTGGTTATAGATTGTCTGGATTATATGTTTGGCTTTACACCTAAAAAGAACCGCCCTTCGAAAATCGTAGACAACAATTATGGTTATGAGCGAATTTCGCTCCATTTAGAAACAGGTAATGGGACAGTCATTCTTGAACGTAAAATTGGCGACACAAAAATTGCTGTTAGCGGTACCGACCCCTCTGTGGAGCATGGCACTTACAGTGTTGGCCATAAAGCCAAAAAGAATATTAATGCCGTATACCTTCATCTTCTCGGGATTGATGAGGCACATTCTGTTCGCTCAGCCGAAAAGGGAGCAAAGACACAGGACTTAACATGGAGAAGTATGCTCCATCTCTTTTTCATACGGCAAGGAGATGTCGCAAGAGAAAGCTCTGCATTGTTAGCTCCTGGAAGCATAGGACATACGGCATCTGCCGCAGTTTTGTTATATCTTTTAACCGGACAGGATGCAAACGATCTCGCAGCAGATGAAGATCCCAAAATAAGTGAGGCAAAGAAGAAAGCCCTCATTGGCTATATTCAGGACAAAGTCAGTGAATTAACAAAAAGGCGCGAAACACTGGAGGAAAAACTCTCTTCCTCCAATGTTACGGATCCACGCTCAAGTGTTGAACAGGTCAAAAAAGAAATTGCAGAGTTGCAATCGCAATTGAATGCTGCCACCAAGGGAAGTCAACAACTGATGTCTCAAATTTACGAGTGGAATGGGAAACTTTCTGAATCCAAAACGGTCGGATACAACTTCTCTGTTTTGCGCCAGCAATATCAATCCGACATAAGAAGAATTGGTTTTATTGTTGACGGCGCACAAAATGTCTCACTTGTTCAGAGGAAAATCAAGTGCCCAATCTGTGGGGAAGAGACTGAACGTGTACATAATACTGCTTTTATCGATGCTTCCGTGGCAGAACTCGAAAAAATAAAAAGCCACCTGTCAGAACTAAGTGATGCACAACATAGTGTTGAACGCCAACAGGAAACTATAATAACTACAATTCTCACGTTAGAAGAAGAGAAAACAACTATTGACACACTAATCTCTGATGAATTACAGCCAAGATTATCAGTATTTGAGAAAGAACTTGAACAGCAACTACGCCTGATTCGCCTTACAAGCGAATTAGACGTAGTACGTCAAAATGAAATTCAATATAGAAGTGAGCTATTCAGCAAAGAAACAGAAGAGACATCCGAGCTATCTAAGCATAATATTTATGAGGATTTTGATTATGATCTTATCCACGGATTTGAAGAAAGGTTAAGGGAAATCTTGCAAGCGTCCAAAGTCGGTGGAGCTGATTCTGCAAGGCTAAACATGGAAACTTTTGATATTGAGATCGGTGGTTTCAAGAAATCCGTTTCAATGGGTGGAGGCTTCTGTGGAATTCTGAACACTATTACTACGCTTGCCATGAGTGACTATCTCATTGAACTTGATAGGAATGCCCCTGGCTTCTATGCTGTGGATTCCGCACTTACACAGTTATCTGAAGCAGAACATAAAGAACAGAGTAATACAATCAAGCAAAATTTCATTGAATACCTTATCGCCCATGCACATAAACGCCAAGTCATCATTGTAGAACAAACAAAACGCATGCCTTTCATTCCTGATGAGAGCGATGAATACGGCATCCATGTAGTTCAGTTCACAAGAGACAAGAATGAAGGTCGTTATGGTTTCTTAAATGAGGTTTATAACCCTGAGGATCAGTAATCCTCAATCAATTCCACGAAAACACAGGAGGCAGAATATGCGTATAAGCTACAACAAGTTATGGAAAATGCTGATAGACAAAAACATGAACAAACAGGATCTCGCAGAAAAAAGTGGTATCAGTTCAGCCTCCATTGCTAAACTTGGCAAGGGGGGGAATATTACTACTGATATTCTACTTAAAATATGTGAGGCTTTGGATTGTAAGCTTGAAGATATTATGGAGACAGTAAAGGAGCAGAAGTGAACAATGATGATAGAAACTTTTATGGATTTTTGTTCTGGAATTGGTGGTGGACGCTTAGGTTTAGAACAGGCTGGATTAAAATGTGTAGGATACTCTGACACTGCCAGGTTAGCTCCAATAACTTATCGTTTAATGCATAATACACAAGGCGAGAAAAACCATGGAAATCTAAAACGTATAAATACCAATTTACTCCCATCATTCGATATGTTAATCGCAGGGTTTCCTTGCCAAACATTCTCTGTTATAGGACGTAAAGAAGGTTTCACAGATGATAGGGGACAAATAATCTTCCACCTTGCCAGAATACTAAAAGAAACTCAGCCGATCTGTTTTATTCTAGAAAATGTAAAAGGTCTTACTACTCACGATAAGGGAAATACACTAAAGATTATTTTGAACGAATTAAATGAAGCGGGTTATGATGTTACTCACAAAGTTCTTAATAGTATAGATTACGGTGTTCCACAAATGCGACAGAGAGTATATTTTATTGGTTTCAGAAAGAACCTCTACAAGAATATTAATGATTTTGAATGGCCCCAACCTACAGTCAAGCCTACACTTTCTAATTATTTAATTGATAATAACGTTGCATCCAAGGAGCGTTTAGAAATACTACATTACTACCTAAATAATTCTACAAACAATGGTAAATATACTGTGGATGACATATGCGAAATGGAAGGTAAAATTATCGATACTCGAATGAATGATTTAAGAATCTATGAAGAACGATGCCCAACCCTTAGGGCACAAAGAGACGGAGTTCTTTATGTGAAAAATGGTGTTGTTTATCAATTAACTGGCTATGAAGCTTTATTATTACAGGGCTTTTCACAGGAATACGCTAGCAAGGTAAAAGAAAAAGTTACTGATAGACACCTATTAATGCAAGCGGGCAATGCAATGACTGTTAATGTCATCAAACAACTTGGTGACTCAATAATAAATTTGTTGAAAGATACGGAGGATTAATAATATGTCTACATGGGAAGATTTCGAAATTGAATGCACTAACTACTTAAATTATTACTATGGTGCTTACGCAAAATTTGTGCATCAAGGAGGAGCTAATTCTACCATACCTGATATTTTGGTTAAAACAAATGACAGTAAAGCTTTCTACATTGAAGTAAAATTACCTCAAGCTCAATCTGGTCAGTTTGTTCTTATACCTGATAATTCTAGTAAGAAATTCATCTTCTCACCACGAAACAAAACAGTAAAAAATGAATTCACTGAAATAATTACAGAGCATATGAATAATGATTTTGACCGCTTTAATAACGCTGGTACAGCTGGACGAAATCTAGATATCAATAAAAATATATTCGGACAATGGATTGTCAATTATTTCAAATCCAAAGGAGTTAAATACTTTATCACTAAAGATACTAATTATATTATATTCCCAACCTCCCAATTTGGATTTTATTTTGATATAACGGCAACTTATAGAATAAAACGCAGCGGTTCTTCAGAACCTTCTAAAAAATATCAACCTATGGTTGTTGCCGAATTACAATCAGAATATGAAATAAATACCGCTGTTGCCAAGGATAAAAAACTTTTTGTTACGGGGAACAGTTCTTTAGATAAAGTGCGCTTTATAAAGGGTAATTATGAATACTACTTAGCTCCAAAAGGTGAAGACCTTTATGAAGTTCGTCAATTATCAAATACCTACAATATGAATGTGATATTTTCAATTACATTAAAAAAGGAACAAGACCCATCAGACTTAAAAATTTTTGAAGGTGAGTTCTAAAGATAAAAACGGCAGGTATAAATCTACCTGCCGTTTTTATCTTGTAAATACTTAACATATTGTGTAAGTGCATATTTATAGGTGCTTAATTGATATTTACCAATGGGCAGATCATTTTCTCCGATTTTCTTCATATTATCGTTTATACCTTTATTTTTAAACAGTGAAAAAAGAAAACTACATTTATCCTTTTTATACTCTGCATCTAGATCAAAGTATCCATTAATCCGCTCTAAGCGTTTTAGTCTCGATACAATATCACTCTGTACTTTTTTAGGTACATCATTATTAAATAGCCATTGCCTGAATTCTAATTCGTTCATTGTTGACTCCTTTAATTGCATTGCCTATTTCTTGACCAATTAACTGTAAAACATCAATCACAACAGAGTTTCCAAATTGTTTATATGCTTGGTTTGTGCTTTTACAAATTTTATAACTATCTGGGTATCCCATAAGTCTTGCACATTCACGAGGATGCAACTTTCTCGTTTTACCGTTGATTAAATACCCTCCTGTTTTAGCAAAAATACCTCCGCCATTAGCAGAAAGGGTTATTGCTATACCCTTTGTACTATAAATACGTTCGCCTTGGCCACCTTTATTAACAATCCCTAGCCTGATAGGTTTGTTACTATATTTATCATCCAGAACACCGTTGAAATATGTATCTGGTCTTTCAACATACAATTCTTCTACTAGACTTTCATCTTCTAGTAAAAAATCCTTTACATGCTTTGTTAATTTAAATGGTTTTGGATAAGAAAAATCTATTGAACCAAGGTCGTTTCTAAAACAAACCATATAAATACGTTCTCTTTTTTGTGGTATGCCGAAATCGGTTGCATTTAATACCGTCTGATTAAACTGGTACCCAAGCTCTTCCATTGTAGATTTTACAACTTCTAGAGTTCGTCCATTATCGTGCGTTGCAAAATTCTTTACATTTTCCATAAATACAATTTTGGGGTTTTTTTCTTTAACAATACGAGCTACATCAAAAAATAAAGTTCCTCTACTATCTTCGAACCCTTTCTGTTTTCCACTAATTGAAAATGCCTGACATGGAAATCCTGCACATAGTATATCGTGATCGGGAATTGTACTTTCATCCACAAGCGTAATATCGCCTTCTGGAGTATCCCCAAAATTTTCAGCATAGACTTCTTGAACCGCTTTGTCCCATTCATTCGAATATACACATTCAGCTCCCAATGATTCTAATGCAATCCTGAATCCACCTAGCCCAGCAAATAAATCAATAAACTTAAAACCAGAAAGTGTTTTGTTCTTAATATCAATCATCATAGTCACCTCGTTTACACTTTCTATAATTATAGCGCACTGCGCTACAATTAGCAATGATCTTTTAGATAAAATTTATTAGTTTTGTTTGGTATACACTTAGTACCTATAAAGCTTGCTACAATAGCCATCTTGTCAACTCACCATTATTTTGCTAACCATCTTATCAACTCACCAACTCAATAACCGTATTGACCGATGACTTTTCAAATTCACCAATCTTGGATAACTTCCCTTAAAGCAAAAATCCGTGATTATCCTTCCGGCTTATTACCAGACCTCAAATCACGGAAAGCCTTTATTTGCTTATATTATTACACGCTTACTTCTCTAACCTTGACATCAATACCACCGCCTCAACGTGCATAGTATTAGGAAACATATCAACTAAAGAAACACTTTTTATTTCGTAATAATCTAGTAAAACACTTAAATCCTTACCAAGCGATGATGGATTACAACTAACATAAATAAGTTTTTTAGTTTTAGATTTAATAATTGATTCTATTGTATAATCAGATAGACCAACACGAGGTGGGTCAACTATTATAGCATCTACATCTTTATTTTTTGCATATGTTTTTATTTTTTCTTCAACATCACCGCAAACAAATTTAATATTATCTAAACGATGCTTTTTAGCATTTTCTTTAGCATTATTAATTGCCATACGATTTATCTCAATTCCAATTATACTATCAGAACATTCATTTACATAACAAGCAATAGAACCAACTCCACAGTATAAATCAAGAATTAATTTATTCTTATCTCCTAAATATTCCTTAATAATATCATATAGATTAATAGCTTGATCTATATTTAATTGAATAAATGATTCAGGTGATAATTTAAAATCAAAACCATTAAAAGGAACATTTATGCTTTTCTTTCCTTCGATATTTTTAATTGGTTCAACTATAATTTCATTACTTGATTTAGTATTAGTTGTTTGATTAATTGATTTAACTTCATCAATACTCATAATTTCTTCAATTGCTTCATCAACAATTTTAGTGTTTTTACCAACGACAAATGTAATCATAACTTCATCAGCAAACGCTCTAACTAACAAAAATCTTATGCCCAATTTTGTTTTACGATCATATGCACGATAGCGATATTTATCTAAAATACTTAAAACATTATTAACAGTCTTATTAATTTTTTTATCTTGAACAAGGCAATCTTTTAATTGAACATAATGATTAGTATCTCTAAAATGAATACCAATAGCTAATTTATCTTGAAAGTTAAATAAAGGTAATTTAATACTATTACGATAATTAAATTGTTCCTTTGCTTTAACTACATTATCTATCTTTATCTTTGTTTTCGCATATTTATTTATACTATCAAATAAATATTGTTTTTTTGCTTGTATTTGTTCATCATATTTTAAAGGCATAATGCTACAAACTTGGCATTTTTCATAAATTGGACATTTTGGTTTAACCCTATCCTTACTCTTTTTTACAATTTTTTTAACATTTGCTGTATAGTAACCTTTATTTTTAATTAATTCATCAACAATTACTAATTCATTAGGTAATGCATTTGGAATAAATACAACAGTATTATTATAGTATCCTATTCCCTCACCATTTATACCCAATTTTTTTATCTCAATCTCAATATTTTTCATCAACCTACACCTATTCCTTTTTTTTATTTAACTTAATTATTATATCACAATAGCACTAAAATAAAAAATATCCTCACTAAACATAGTGAAGATATAAAAAATTATTTTTTAATGATAGGAATCCAAATTTCACTATAATACTCTTCATCATTAGTACCATCTTTAAAATTAGCTGGATCGCTATACATTTCTATACAATAACCAGCTGCAATTTCATAATCTTTAGCATTTGGTAACCATTCAGAGAAAATTTTTCTATTTGTCTCTTGTAACTTAAATGGCATTGGACCTTTACAACTAAATATGGCCCAAGTAAAACTAGGAATTGTTTTAATAGTTAAATTATCATCTAACTCAATTTGCTCATTATATTCATCAGCAATCATATAAGAAAACTCATTTCCCTGCATTGTCTCATCAGTATTAATTCCATACATAGATGTTATTTTATTATTATACCCTTTTTCATAAAATTCTTGCCAAAATTGCGGAACTACACTCATTGCATCATCATACTTAAATGTTTTCTCTAATCCAATAACCTTAAACTCTTTCTTTTCAATAATTTTGTAATCCATACTAAAACCTCCATTTAAAGTAAATTTTATTGAAAGTGGTACAAATGATTTAATTGTTGCACCATTCTTTCTTACAGCAGAAGGTGTGCTTTTATGAAAACGTGTGAATGATTTAGTAAAGCTATCTGGTGATTCATAACCATATTTTAAAGCAAGTTCAATAATTTTAATATCACTTGAAATAAGTTCATCACCAGCTAAAGCTAAACGTCTATTTCTAATATACTCATTTATTGTAAATCCACATAACATTGTAAAACCTTTCTGAAAATAAAATGGTGAAATATTGATATGATTCGCAATTTTTTCTACATTAATATCTTCTGTAATATTTTCTTCAATAAACGTTACTGCTTCACTTATTGCATCAATCCATTTCATTTTACATCCCCCTTACTGATATCATAATTTTACTATTTCGTAGATTATTTTACCCGATTTTTTATGCTTAATTTTGTCTTTAAATATTAATTGTCGTAAAACAATTTTAGCTAGTAATAATTTTTTATCACTCTATCAAAAAACTTTTTCTTTCGTAAAATTTATATTATATACGAATGAAAAAGTCACTTATATACTTATAATAATGTCCTTTTATTTTTGTAACCTTGCTACAATATTTCTAATGAGTTTTCTTGGTAAAAACCTTTCACAAAAAATAAGCATCTTATTTTTCATACCATATACTGCAACAACTTTATTTTTCATCATACTATTATAACTAAATCTAGCAACATCTTTTGCAGTATCATTTTTCATTAATGAAAATAATTTTTTTGTGCCTTCTCCAGCAGCATCAGCAAAATTAGTTTTTGTTGGTCCAGGACAAACTGCACTAACACTAACTTCACTATTAGCTAATTCACATGCTAAGGCTTCACTAAACGATAGCACATACGATTTGCTAGCATAATAAACTGACATATATGGACCTGGTTGAAAAGATGCAATTGAAGCTAAGTTTAAAATTTTGCCACTTTTTCTTTCAATCATACTTGGTAATAATAATCTTGTTAAATAAGTTAGACTCAAAATATTAAGATTAATCATTTCATTTTGCTTATTCCAATCTGTATTATAAAAAGCACCATGATCTCCAAAACCGGCATTATTAACAAGAATATCAATTTTACAATTATCCTCTTTTAACTGCTCATAAATTTCTAAGGGAGCATTTTGATTAGATAAATCTTTTGCTATAACTTTTACTTTAATATTATAATTATTTTCCAATAGTTTCTTTAATTCATTTAACTTATCCTCACTTCTTGCAACAAGAACTAAATTATAGTTTTCACTTGCCATAATTAAAGATAATTCATAACCGATACCATTAGAAGCACCAGTAATTAATGCTGTTTCATTCATTACAAACAACTTCTTTCAAAATAAATTATTTTTTATGATTATTATAAAAATCCTTCAAATCTGTTTTTACTTCATCACTCAAAAAAACTTTCTTTACATTTTGAATTGCCCCTTCTAAACCTAATAAGCGATTATAGCATGCAGATTCATCAATTTCTTGTATTTTCAGCCATGCCTTTTTAGAGCCAACTTCCTTTAATTGTTTTTCACTTTTAATTCCTACTTCATTGAGTTGCTTTGCTATTTCAGGTCCTATATTAATTAATTTTTTTAAATCTTCCATTATTTTCACACTCCTGTATTATATATATTGATTTTAAAACTATTTACAATGTACTTTAGTCAATAAAATAATATTTTCAACATGATGTGTTTGAGAAAACATATCAACAGCACACTGTTCACTAATACTATATCCATTATCAATTAGATATCTAATATCCCTAGCCTGAGTTGCAACATCACACGAAATATATACAACTTTATTTGGATTAATATTAATTAAATCTTCTAAAAATTCTTGTGAACAACCCTTTCTAGGTGGATCAAGAAATACACAATCAAAATTATTAGTTTGTTTTTTCATAAAAACACCAACATCATTACAAATAAACTCAATATTACTAATTTTATTTAATTCCATATTTATATTAGCATCTCTAATTGAAGATTCAACAATATCAACACCAACAACCTTTTTGACATTACTAGCTAAATAAATACTAATTGTTCCAACACCACAATAAGCATCAAAGACAATATCATTACAATTCAATTGTGCCATTTCTATAGCTTTGTTATATAAATTGTTCATTTGAATAGTATTAACTTGATAAAAAGAAGTAAGTGATATTCTAAAAGACTTACCATTAACATTATCAATTATATAGCCATCACCATAAACAACTTGACTTTTTTTACCTAAAATAACATTATTTTTTTCGCAATTAAAATTTACAACAATACTTTTTATATTACTAATACATTTCATTTTTTCAATAACATTGTCTAACTCACCATTATATTTTTTACTATTTATCACAAAACCAATCAATAAATCACCACTAGATATAGCTTCTCTAATAACAAGTTGTCTTAAATAACCCTTATTATTACTTTTATCATAAATACTAATCTGATATTCATTTAATAATTTAACAATATCTTTTAAAGCACTGTTTATTGATTCACTTTGAATTAAACAATCATTTATCTTGATAATATTATTACTATTTTCCTGATACAGCCCAGCATAAATTTCATCAGCAACACCTAAAGGAATAGATAATTTATTACGATAATTAAATTGATTCTCATTTTCAATAATATTAATATAATCAAAATTAATTTTTTGTTTAGCAAACGCATTAGTTATTTTTTTCTTTTTAAAACTAATTTGTTCATTATAAGACATATGCTGAATTTGACAACCACCACAAAGTTTATAATCCAAACATAAAGGTACTACTCTTTCTAAACTCTTCTCTTTTATTGATAAAGCTCTACCAAAACCATACTTCTTTTTCCACTTAACAATCTTTGTCTCAACCATTTCACCAATAATAGTTCCTTTAACAAATAAAGGATAACCATCATATTTTATTATTCCTTTGCCATCATGAGTATAATCAACTACTTTAGATTCAAATATTTTATTTTTCATAGTTTAAAAAAAGCCAGATACTATTTTCCGGCTTTCTCCATCGTTTCCAAAACTTCTTTTGCAGATTTTTTATCACGAGGTTTTAATAAATTATATGAATATGGTTTAGGCATCTTTGAGTTTTTATAAGTTTGATAGATATATTTAGAATTAGTTTCATAATTAGTTGGAACAGTATCTGATGAATAAATATATAAATCATTATTTAATTTATCTTTACTATCAAAATACTTACTAATTGGTAAAACACTATTAACAGCATTATAGATTTTCTTATTAGCATCTTTTCCATCATTAACAGTAGATGAATCATTTAAATCAGCAACTATAACTAAACGATAAGCAGCATAATCAACCGAAATCTTATCAGCTCCACTTACAGCACTCTCAACAGCACTTTTAACCTTAGAAACATCATCATTGCTAATAACAAGCACAGGTTCTTGTCTACTTCCTAAAACAACTTTACCTTTATGCATTAATGCATTAACTCCTAATACACTTAGAATTAAAACACCAACAATCATAATAACTAACATCATTCTACCAATAAATGATAATTTAAAGAAAAATGAATTATAGAATTTACCTTGTCTTTTCTTTTTACTTTTATTTTCTTTTTTATTTGTTTCTACCTTCTTCTTAACATTTGAAGAAGCATTATTTTTAGGCGTTTCAACTTTTTTTACTTCTGGTCTACTTGCTTCAGATTTATTTACTTTATCAGCAAGCGAAGTTTTTGTTTTTTCATTTGGAATAGTTTTTTTATTATCTTCAGAATTAACTTTTCCAATCAAACTACTTTTCGCATCTCTTTTATTTTTTATGATGGTTTGCGAATTAGTTGATTTTTTTTGTGGTCTTTCTGTTGCCATCCTATGCACCTCACTCTTAAAAATTATAACACACTCATAACACTTAAAAATGTCTAATCAGTGTAGTTTTCTTGCAAATATACATGTTAAATTATACCATATCTAAAAATGATAGTATATAATTTTCATAAAAATAGTTTTTTTTATAAAAGTAATGTTATAATAAAATCAAAGGAGTGATATCAATGACATTTAGAGAAGTTAGCCCAAATGAAATCAATGAAAATATTTTTAAATTATTTCATGATGATTGGGCATTAGTTAGTGCAAGTTATAATAATAAAGCGAATACAATGACTGCTTCTTGGGGGTTTGTTGGAATTATGTGGCATAAACCTGTCGCACAAGTATTTATTAGACCTTCAAGATATACAAAAGAGTTTGTTGATAATTCTGATTACTTTACAGTTTCATTTTTTGACAAAGAATTTCGTGAAGATTTAACTTATCTTGGAACTGTTTCAGGAAAAAATGAAGACAAAATTTCAAAAAGCTCACTAACACTAATAAATAGTAATAATATTCCCTATTTTAACGAGGCAAAATTAGTTTTAATTTGTAAAAAATTATACGTACAAAACATGGTAGAAAGTTCCTTTATGTACGATGAAACTATCGAAAATAATTATCCATACAAAGATTATCATACTTCATATATTGGTGAAATAATTAATGTGTTACAAAAAGAAAAGTAAATTAAACCCCAAAAGTTTTAAAAACTAATGGGGTTTTTATTATATTAATTTAATTATTTTTGAATGTCGCAATTATTATTTTTAAAATTATCATAATACTTTTTATCAATACTCGTATCAATTACTTCGTCTTGTAATCCTAAAATATGAGTGTAGTCAATTACTTCATTATTCATATCAACTTTAAAACGAATAACTTGTTCATCAAGCTCTTTATTACCATGAATTAAAATAACTCTAGTAATATAATCTGTTGTTTGTGTTATATCATCTTCTTCAAACCACTTTATAAAAGATTTTGTTTCAAAATTATCTTTATAAGTATTTGAATTATAGAAAAATAAATCTAACTTATTTTCTAAAGTATAATCATTAATAATATTATTAATTTCATTATCCTTATCAAGTTCTTGTTTGGTATCAAAACAATTAGCTTTTACATTATTATTTTGATTGTAGAAAACAAATGCACAAGCAATAGCTAATATAATAATTAGTACAATTGCAAATATACGTCCTTTTTTCATCATTATCCCTCACTTATTCCTATCTTGTTTTTAAAGTATCTTCATATAATTTATAGCCACCACTTAAATTATAGATTTTTTTCTTAAAACCTAATTCTTTTAAAATTCTAGCAGCCAAATATCCTCTTTGACCAACATAACATAATAAATAAATATCTTTTGAAAAATCTATTTCATTAATTTTATTACGCAATTCATCAATTGGTAGATGCTTGATATTTTTTAATTTTGAAATACTATATTCTTCATCACTTCTTACATCTATCATTTGAACACCCTTTTCTATTAATGAATCAATTTCATTAACATAAAAAGGTATATACAATTTATTAAGCACATTACTTGCTACATAGCCAGCAATATTGACAGGATCTTTTGGGCTAGAAAATGGTGGTGCATAACATAATTCTAAGCTTGCCAAATCATCAACACTACCATTAAATTTAATTGTAGTAGCAATTACATCAATTCTTTTTTCAGTTCCATCTTTTCCAAATGCTTGAGCACCTAAAACTTTTCTTGTATCTTCATCAAATACCAGCTTTAATAACAATGGAGTAGAATTTGGATAATAACTTGCATGATTACCACGATGAACATGGATTGATTTTGCATTATATCCAGCATTTTTAGCTATAGTTTCATTTAAACCAGTTGTTGCAGCAACATAATCAAAAATTTTAATAACAGCAGAACCGATTACACCATCATATGGTGTTTTAATATCATTAATAAAATCAGCAATCAATCTACCTTGTCGATTGGCAGGTCCTGCTAAAGGAAGATATGTTGGATTATTTGTAATAATATTTTTAATCTCAACAGCATCTCCACCTGCAAAAATATCAGGATCAGAAGTTTGTAAATAATCATTAACTTTTATTCCACCTGTACTTCCAATTTCTAATCCTGCATCTTGTGCTAATTTTATTTCAGGTTTAACACCAATTGCCATTATTGTAATATCTGAATCAATAGTTTCATTATTTGTTAAAAGTAATTGTTTACCATTATTTTTAAACTCTTTAATAGATGTCTCTAGTTTAAATAAAACACCATTTTCACTCATTTTATTTTCAATACAATCAGCAATATCACAATCAAATTGTTTCATTACTTGACTAGCTAAATCTAATACTGTTGCTTTAACACCTAAATGAGTTAAGTTTTCAGCCATTTCAAGACCAATAAAACCAGCCCCAACAATACTAGCAGTTTTAACTTTATTTACTTTTATGTATTCTTTAATTTTATCCATATCACTAATATTTCTTAATGAAAAAACATTACTTGCATCATTAATACCAACAATATTTGGAATAATAGGTTTAGCACCACTTGCTATAATCAATTTATCATATTCAATACTATATTCTTGATTGTTAACTTTATCATCTACAATAACAACTTTTTTATCACGATCAATTTTTATGGCTTCAGTATAATTTCTAACATCAATATTATATCTTTCTTTCATACTTTCTTTTGTTTGAATTAATAGCAAATCTCTATCTGTAATAATATCACCTATATGATATGGCAAACCACAATTAGCAAACGAAATATGCTCATCTTTTTCTAAAAGAATAATATTAGACTCTTCACTTAATCTTCTTAACCTTGCTGCACTACTTGCTCCTAAAGCAACTCCACCAATTACTACAATTGTCTTTTTCATTGTATTACCTCCAAGATTACTTTTTATTTTATTCTATTGATTATTAACTGTTTTTTGCATAAAACTTCTTAAAAAATAATATGATAAGTTACTATCAGTATCCATTAAGTAATATTCTTCTAAAACATTAACATTTTGTTTAAGTTCAACTGTTTTTTCACGATCAATATCACCATTTTCAAAATGTTTTTGAATAATATTTCTTTCAAATTGAAATGCTTTTTCCATTTCATTTGTATAATTTGGATTAATATTGACTAAGCTAGGTGCTACTCTTTCAGTGTTATCAAATATATCAATTAATTTTTCTTCTTCTTTTACTTTAAATTTAATATATTCCTTATTTTCTTCAGTTTCCATATTTTTAATTTTTTCAATAACAAGCATTCTATTATGAATAAAAATTTCTTTCATAATAGTCTTTTGTTGTTCGAAGTTTTCTAAGCTTTGAATCTCATTAATTTTATTTCGTCTTCTTCTTGGCACAATCAATCTAAAATAAATATGACGAGGACTTAATCGATAAGAACCAGCTTTTTTTGACCTTCTTAAAAATATTGATAACATTTTATGATAATTATCATGTTCTTCTTGCGTTATCTCACCATTTTTTAACAATCTGTCTGATTCATCATATTCGATATCTAAAGTAATATGTAAAATATTTTTATCAATACGCTTTTGTTGTTTAAATGTTAAAGTATTATTATCACGAGCAACTCGTCTAATACGATCTTGATATGTCTTAATAACTGCATTAATTTCTTTAGTATTTGTTTTATTTTTCTCTAGTTTTAATTGAGCAATAACCTCTTTTGCAATTAATACATCTAAATCATTATCTTTTTCTTCTTCTTTTTGCTCAAGTAACATTGGTAAAAATACAACAGCACAAATAATTGAACAAACAATTACACCAGCAGCAATAAAGATTAATAAATAACGTTCAGAAAATACTTCATTATTACCAAGAACATAAGGAAGTGATGAAATGGTTGCTAAAGTTACTGTACCCTTTACACCAGATATAGTTAAAATTA
This sequence comes from Bacilli bacterium PM5-9, assembly GCA_029893765.1. Lineage (NCBI taxonomy): Bacteria > Bacillati > Bacillota > Bacilli > Bacilli bacterium PM5-9. The sequence goes on along the minus strand of JARXZD010000001.1, from coordinate 52,589 downwards.
ATTGTTCCTTTAAATTTATCTTTTCTTTAAATTTAGTTTTTATTAAACGATAACCAACTAATAAAACAAATCGCAATAAAAATAAAACTATTGTTGATAAAATAATAATGCCAATTAATTCAAAGACATTTCCATACATCATAGTAGCTTGATTAAAGATAGATGGAAGTTGTAATCCTAAGTATATAAATACTAGTGAACTTAAAATTGTCTCAATAACATCCCATGTTGTTTTTGAAACAGAATCTAATTTTGCTTCAAATAATGAATTACTATTTAACTTAATTGCTTCAAGTAACCCTACCACAACAACTGCCAACACTCCTGAAGTATTAAAATAAGAAGCAACTAAATATGTAATAAATGGCAAGATAAAATCAATAATTAAATAAAAGTTAATATCATCAATACCATGTTTTCTAAGGAAGTTTACTAATCTATTTTTAATCCAGCTAATTATAAAACCAAATATTACTCCACCAATAGCAATATACAGCAATTTTTGGATAGTTAATGAAAATGAAAATGTTCCAGAAACTAATGCAAGGCTTGCTAATTGAAATGCTGTGATACCAGAAGCATCATTCATTAATCCCTCAGCCTCTAAAAGTATTTTATTTTTTTCAGATAAAACTACTCTTTTAGATAAAGAAGTAACTGTAACCGCATCTGTTGGTGATAAAGCAGCAGCTAATGCAAAACAACTTGCGATTGGCAAAATTGGAACTGTATAGTTGAAATAGAAACCAAGAAAAACTACAGTTATTAAAACTATTGGGAATGCATACCAAAAAATATCTGTTCGTTGTTCATAATATTTCTTTGTATTAGCATTTTTTGATTCATAATATAACAATGGGACAATAACTAAAATCATTATTAAATCTGAATCAATTGAAATATTACCTCCAATTGCACTTATACCAATAATAAATCCTAAAAATATTTGAATTAATGGTAATGAGAAATATGGAAAAAAGTGATTTATATATATAGATGCTAGTATCCCTACTACAATCACAATCATAATTAATGTTAAATTCATACTATCATCCTTTCAAATACAATTATAACACATTTAACATGGTAGTATTTTTTTTACAAACAATCTACAAAAATAATTTAACAAATTATTAATTATTTTTAAAAAATACAAGTCAAATAAAAAAATCTGTAAATAAAATAATAGAAATATCATTTTATTTTACAGATTATTAATATAACTAAACTCTTTTTCCCATATTATATGCATCTTTAAGCGAAGGATGATTTTTTGCATCGTTTTCTTTAGATAGATTATTTATTAATAACATGTCTTTTGATTGCCAATTCATATATTTATTTGTCTCATTAAAAGTATTAACTAAACCTAAAAATGTATCCTTATTATCATCATGACAACAACTTATTAAATAACATTCCTTAACTTTTAATTTTGCTGGACTATTATCTTTAACAAAAGGATAGAACTTATCAATAGCTAGCTTAAGTTGAGCACTATACGAATACCAATAAACAGGTGTAACAAAAACAAGCACATCAGCATCAAAAAGATAATCTTGTAATAAAGTACTATCATCATCAAATACACATGGCTTACCATTATGCCAACACTTTTCACAAGCAATGCATGGTTTAATATTTTTTGTTGAACAATCAAAATATTTAACAACATTACCATTTTCTAAAGCACCACGAGCAAACTCGCTTGCTAACTCATTTGAATTACTATTTTTTCTTGGACTGCTATTTAAAATTAAAATATTTTTCATTTTCAAAACCTCACTGTAATTTTCAATAACTACATAATTTATGTTTACTTCATATTAGTATGATATGAAGTCATTTGAATTGCTGATGGAATTCCAGATTTAAGATACATATGATCTAGTTTAACATTATCACCATAAATCTCAACATCATCACCTACATTAACATTTTCATCAACTTGAATAATTGTATGTGACATTGTAATTGATAAAACCTCATATTCTTTATCATTGATTACAACTGGAATAATTGTTCTTAATTTACTTAACCCATCACCATAGCCAATTGGACAAACTGCTAGTTTAGCACCCTTTTTTACTGGTGCATTAATACCATAGCCCGCATAACCATCTTCAAGAACATCATTAATAAAAGCTACTTGGCTTGTAATATAGAAAACACTATGAAGCCAATCCAATGTTTTTAAAGGCGTTGTACCATAACCAATTAAACCAAGTCTTGAATAATTACAAAACTTTAAGCGTGGATCATTAGATAATGCAGTTGCACTATTTTCAGAATGTATCATTTTTAATTGACTTTTATTTTCAATTTTATTGTAAATATCAACAAAAAAATCAACTTGTTCATTATGAAGAGTTAAATCATCCATATCAGCAACTGGAAAATGAGTACACAAGCCTTCAATATTAGGGTTATTATTAATTAAAAAATTAATTTCATCAATATCTTTAAAACCAAATCTATTCATTCCAACATTAACTTTTAAATGTAATTTAACATCCTTTAATATTTCTTTATGCTTATTAAACCAAGACATATTAGGTAAAATAATTGAAATATTATTCTTGCTTGCTAAAATTATTTCTTCTTCATCTAATGGATTCATAACATAGATAAAAGCATCTTTAGCTATTTCTCTAACTTGTAAGGCTTCATTAATTGTGCATACAGCAAACTTATCTATTTTAGCATTGTAACAAGTAGTTGCTGTTGTAATTATCCCAGTATTATATGCATTGTTTTTTAAAACAAAAATAAAATCCTTTTTGTATGTTTTTTTCATATAATCTAAATTCTTAATAATATTATCATGCTTAATTTCTACAACTGTCTTAATCATTTTACCCTCCACTTTCTAACTATAATTTATTCTTATTATCATATTATTTTTTTTAATTGTCAATCTCTTTATTATTTATTTAACCATAATAAAAAAAACTACAAATTTATTAAATAAAATTTATAGTTAAATATTACCTTTTCGTTTACCTTTTAATAATTCAATATTCATTTTAAATACATTAGTTCTTGAAAGGGACATTTTAATTGCAGCTTCAAATTTATCCATGTCATTTGGTAAATATTTTTGACAAAGCAATCTTAATGCTTCAATTTTTTCATCATCATCATTAACAAAAACTATTTTAGAATGAATGATTGCTGATTCATAATATGTTGTAAATTGTTTATTATAAATTGGCATTGTTTTTCCAACAACACTAAAACAAGCATTTTGATTAGTATTCATTATGGTAATTTTTGATCCTTCCATTGCACTATGAAAGTAAACCACATTATCTTTAATAGCAAATGACATTGGAATTGCATAAGCAAAATCACCATCAACCAAACTAAGTGTTCCATATTCTGCATTTAACAAGACATTATATGCTTCATCATAACTAATCTCACGATCTTTTCTTCTTATCTCATTTCTCATAATTATCACCTCTTAATTATCAAATATAAAATATTATAGCACATTAAATTTGTTATAAGAACTATCTTTTTTCATCAATTCTTCCTTTAAACATAAAAATAATTGATCCACTAACAGCAACCAACAATGCCCAAGAACTGATTTTGTGAAGGCTTACCATTTGCCAAACATCAATTGCATCAGGATATGTCCATATTTTTAAATAAGTTGCAATATTTTCAGCAATCCAAATAAAAAATGCAGCTAAGAAAAATGTAAGTATTAATGGTAACTTAAAGTCTTTGTTCTTTAATCTAAATGTTAATACAGATTTATAATATAAAATAAAAATGATAATAAATAAAACTATTCTTAAATCATATATATAATTATTAAAGATAAAATTTAAATAAATTAAAATTGATAATATAATAACATTTATCCTTTCAGGAAAAAAACTTAATGATATATCTAAAATATCAAGTGTTTTAGATATGTAACTTCCAACACAAGCATACATAAATCCAGTAAAAATTGGCACATTAAAAATAGTAAAAAATCCAGGATTTAAATATGCCCATGATTGATTAATAGACACTTCTATTATCTCCATTGTTAAACCAATTATATGAAAAATAAATATTATTAAAATATCTTTTTTACTCTCAAAACCAATTTTATATAGAAAAAATTGAACAATTATTACATAAACCAATAAAACATCATAACGATGTGTTTCTAGTGGTAAAGTAAAAACAAAACCAATTACAACTAATACAGCAAATGTAATAGCCTTTAGCTCTTTAATAAAAAAATCAAAAAAATAACTCAATATATACTCACCATTCTTTTAAATAAAATTATATTTAAAAAGAGCTAACTTAATTACCTCTTAATCATATACATTATAATACATTAATTACCTTAATACAAAGCAAATTATTAATTATATTTTAGTAATTATGTTTTGAGAACATTTGAAAACTTTCTTTAATTTGTTCATCAGTACATTCAGACATTAATAATAATGTTAGTAAAATTCTTGATTTACGTCCATCTAATTGATTAGCAAATAAATAATTATGTTTTTCTAAATATAAAGTCATTCCATATCCATTTCCATATGATTCAGTCATTGTATCTCCAAATCCAATACGAGATGCCATAACAACAGGAATTTCTTTATAAATTTCTTCTAAATAATCAAATACCCACTCAGCAACTACACCATAACCAGTTCCCTCAACAACAACTCCAGCATAATCGAAATCTAAAACTTTTGATAATATTTTTCCAGTATCACCTAAATATGATGTATAGATTAAAACATCAAGTGGTTCTTTTTTAATATTAATCCATGGTAAGTATTTTCTAATTGGTTTAACTCTAATGCTTGGAATTCCCTCTGCAACATATCCAAGAGGAAACTCAGAATAAAATGCACTAGGATTTTGAGGATGATTCTTTTTAACAGTATCAGCAGAGAAAATTGTATCATTCATAACTACTAAAACACCAAGGTCTCTACAACTTTCACTAGAAGCAACTCTGATGCTTGCTAAAAGGTTTCCTGAACCATCACTACTTTTTGAACTAGGTGTTCTCATTGCTCCAGTAAAGACAATAAGAATTTCACTTTGAACTAGTAATTGCATTCCAAAAGCAAACTCTTCCATAATATTTGTTCCCATAATAACAATTATTCCATCTGCTTCATCATTATCAATATAATCTTGAATTAGTTTAGCTGTATCAATTAAATCTACTACTTTAGTATCATAGCCACTTAATTGTCTAAAAGAGTTAATGCTAATTTCAGTTGTATCACTAACTTCTTTAAATGAGTTTACATATTCAGTTAAATCCATTACAACTTCTTTGCCATTTTCATCAAGAGTACTTGCGATTGTACCCCCCAAGTAAAATAATTTTAATTCGCTTTTTTTCCATACTTATAACTCCATTTTTATATTATAGTAATTATTAAATCAATTCTAACGCATCTTATAGCTTTATGCAATAAAATATATTTAAAAAAACCTATCCAATCAACTAAAATAACAAATCTAATTTTTTTCACTTAAATTCAAAACTAAAAAAAGATATGGTATTTTTAAAAAAAAGATAACTATCAAACAACTTACTTTAAAATAAAAAAACACGCTATAAACGTGCTTTAATTTTGTATGGTGCCCAGAGCCGGAATCGAACCGGCACGGATATCACTATCCGCAGGATTTTAAGTCCTGTGCGTCTACCAGTTCCGCCACCTGGGCAAGTGTGTTTTCAAACTGGATTTTTTAAAAATGGTGTCCTGTATAGGATTCGAACCTATGACCCTCTGATTAAAAGTCAGATGCTCTACCATCTGAGCTAACAGGACATTAAAAATGGCTGGGGATACTGGATTCGAACCAGTGAATGACGGAGTCAAAGTCCGTTGCCTTACCGCTTGGCTAATCCCCAAGATGGTGGAGGGGGGCGGATTCGAACCGCCGAACCCTAAGGAACTGAGTTACAGTCAGTCGCGTTTAGCCACTTCGCTACCCCTCCGATGGTGCCGGCTAGAGGACTTGAACCCCCAACCTACTGATTACAAGTCAGTTGCTCTACCAATTGAGCTAAGCCGGCAATGGTGGTCGTTGACGGGCTCGAACCGCCGACCCTCTGCTTGTAAGGCAGATGCTCTCCCAACTGAGCTAAACGACCATGTGTATTTGATTTTTGACACTCTTATATTATACAAAACCAAACAATAAATATCAAGTACTTTTTTGCATTTTTTCAATATTTTAAGTTTTTAAACCAAATATACACAATGTGTTTATTATTTAACACATAATTCTAGCATAGCATTATAGTAAATATCGTATGCTTTAAAGATATCTTTTTCTTTAATATATTCATTAGGATGATGAGAAGTATTCTCACTTCCAACTAAAATTGGCCCAAAACAAACAAAATTTGGCATTGCTTTAGCATAAGATGTATTAGAAGCAAAGATATACTCTGTTTTTAAATTTGTAACATTTTCATACGCTTTACTTAACTTTTGAACAAATTCCGTATTTGGATCAATATATATTGGTGGAATATAATCAAACTCATTAAAACTAAATTGATAATCATTTTCTATTTCTTTTAATTTACTAATTATTTTATCATAAGTATTACTATGTGCTAATCTTACATTGACAGATAAAAATATTTTATCATGACTTTCTTCAATCATTGTTGGAACAATAGTAGTTTTATTACAATACTCATCATTTTTTATATCATCTTGTCTTAAATCAAAATTAAGACCATAATTATCAGATAAGTAATCATTAACAAAATCAACTAGAAAATGCTCATGCTTACCACTTAATTCCTTACAACCTTTTACAATAGCATTTTCTCCTTTACTAGGTAATGAAGAATGAACACTCTTTCCACTAAAGCTATATTCTTTACCATCGATTGTTAATTGAAATTGACTAGGAACACAATTTGTAGCATTTCCTGAACTAATTGTTTCAATATTTTCCTTTTCAAATTCAAAAGCCAAATCAAGAAGTCCCTTCTCAGCATTTTGAATTGGAAAAAACCCATCAGGAGTAAATCCATAATCAGGTAACTTGAATTCTTTTTTATATTCAATAATATCATTCCAAACAACCTCTTCATGAGTTCCAATAATAATTTGAATTTTATTTTTTGTCTTAATATTTTTTTCTTTAAAATATTTTAATATATACAAAAGCATTAGACATGGTGCTTTTCCATCAATAACACCACGACCATATAATGCATCATTATGTCTTGTTAGTGTGAAAGGATTAAAGTCCCATTCAGACTCATTTGCCCCTACTACATCAACATGGCATAAAACACCACATGTTTGTTCTCCTTCACCATATTCAATAACTCCAATTTGATTATCACAAACCGTTTTGGCATTTAAACCAAAATCACTTGCTAAATCAATAATGTAATTTAATGCATGAATAACATTTTCTTTATTGTTTGATACTGATTGAATTTGGATGAACTTTGTTAAATCAGCAACAAAGAGATCATAATCATCCTTTAAGCTTTTATACATTGACTGTTCCATTTTTATCTTACCCTCTTCTATAACATTTCTATAATTTTATTTATTTTTTCTTTTTCTAGACTACTATCATTTTCTATACTTTTTAAATACTTTATTATCATATTTTTTTTAGATACTATATTTAAATTTTCTTCATAATTATTTAAGTGATTAATTGATGCTTGTAGATTATTATGAACTGCATTACGAGAAATATTTAATTCTTCAGCAATTTCTGCTAATGATAAATCTTCAAAATAATATAATTCAAAATTATCCTTTTGTTTTGATGTTAGCAAACTTCCATAAGTATCATATAATTGATGTAAGTAATTTATATCATTTAATTTACTCATTAAATAAATCCTTACATAAAGAATAGATATATTCTTCTAAATCAAATTCTTCAATATCATCAATTTGCTCACCAACTGTAATATACTTAACAGGAATATCAATTAATTCTTTAATTGCTAAAACAATTCCACCTTTTGCACTTCCATCCATTTTAGATAAAATAATTCCCGTAACATCAGCAACTTCTTTGAAAATACTTGCCTGTGCAACACCATTTTGTCCAGTAGTTGCATCAATTACTAATAATGTTTCTTGAGGACCATCAGGCACTTCTTTTTGAATAACACGTTTTATTTTATCAAGTTCATTCATTAAATTAACTTTATTTTGTAAACGACCTGCTGTATCACAAATTAAAACATCAACATCATTTTCTTTAGCAGTTTGAATTGCTTCATAGATAACAGCACTAGGATCACTATTCTCTTCTTTTTTAGCAATCATAACATCTAATCTTTTTGCCCATTCATCAAGTTGATTAATTGCTCCAGCTCTAAAAGTATCACCAGCAGCTAACATTACTTTTTTACCATCTTTTTTTAATTGATTAGTTAACTTTGAAATAGTTGTTGTTTTACCAACACCATTAACACCAACCATTAAAATTACATTTAAACCAGGATTATCAACATTTAGCTTAGTACTCATATAACCTTGATTTGCATAGATAACAAACATTTTATCAACGATTAAATCATTGATTTCTTTAGGATTAGTAATATTTTGTAGACGAACTTCTTTTCTAATTTCATCAACAATATTCATTACCATATTAACACCAACATCAGCCATAATCAATGCATTTTCTAACTCTTCAAAGTAATCTTCATCGATTTCACGATATCGTGCAGCTAAATCATTAATATGATCAGTAAAACTTTTTCTTGATTTATCAAGACCAGCAACATACTTATCATTAGACTGAGCACTTTTACCAAGTACAGCTTCACTTATTTTTTTAAAAAAACTTGCCATTATATCACTCCTTAGCAGCCAAATCTTTTGCTTCTTCTAAATGAACACCAATCATTTTAGTAACACCTTTTTCTTGCATTGTAACACCATATAATACATCACATTGCTCCATAGTACCTGGGCGATGTGTAATAACAATAAATTGTGTTGAAGATGTAAAGTCTTTTAAGAAACGAGCGAAACGCTCAACATTTGCTTGATCTAGTGCAGCCTCAACCTCATCAAGAATACAAAGTGGAATTGGGCGTGCTTTTAAAATAGCAAACAAAACAGATAAGGCAATTAATGCTTTTTCTCCACCTGAAAACAATGTTAAATTTTGAATTGATTTACCAGGAGGATGAGCAATTATTTCAATTCCTGTTTCTAAAATATCACTTGGATCAGTATATTCAAGTCTTGCATCTCCACCACCAAACATTTTCTTAAATGTTTTTGGTAGTTCAATATTTACTGCTTCAATTGTTTGTGAAAAACGCTCAACCATAATTTTATCAGTGTCATTAATCATTGATAATATTTCATCTTTAGCTTTTTCTAAATCATCTTTTTGCTCATTTAAAAAGATATATCTTTCATTTACTTTCTCATATTCTTCAATTGCAAAAATATTAATCGTTCCAAGATTTTTTATCTGGCGTTTTAATTGATTAACTTCTTCTTTTGCTAATTTTAAATCTAATTCAATAACTAATTGTTCTTTTGCATTATCAATAGTCAATTGATATTCATTAGCTAAACGATCTAACATATTTTTTAACTCAATATCTTTTTTTGTTTTTTCAATATTTAAGTTATTATGTTCTTCTTTTAAAGTACTGATTGCTATTCTGTTTTCTTTTGTTTGAGATTCTAAAGTACTAATATCTTTATTAATCTCAAAATGAGTTTCACGTGCAGATTTAATTGCTGTAAGAATGCGATCTCTTACCATAATTGCCTCATTAAGCTTATCAATAATGCTATTACCCTTATAATCATCATTGTCTTGATTATACTCTTTATCACTTAAAGTTTGGTATTCATTTTTCAAATCATCAAAAGTATATTTTTTATGAGAAATAGATTCTTCTAACTTAGCAATTGTAATATTTTGTTGATTTATTTTATTTCTTAAATTATTAATAAGTTGTTCATCTTCATTTAAACTTTCTGTATCCATTTTTATTTCATAATCTAATTTTATTAAATGTTCACTAACTTTTTCTAAATCTTTTTTGATAGTTAAGACATTTCCACGATTATTTTTGTCTTTTCCACCTGTTACTAAACCACCAACACTAATGATTTCACCATCAAGTGTAATGATACGGTAACGATTTTTTGTTGCTTTTGCTAATTTAATCGCATTGCTAATTTCATCACAGACTAAAGTAGTATTTAACAAGTATTCAAAAACTTTTTGATAATCATTATCAAAGGAAATTAAATTAGTTGCAATATTAATAAAACCTTTAGAGTTATTAGCAATATATAAATCATCTTCCTTGATATAACGAGCTTTAATTGTTTCTAATGGAATAAAAGTCGCTCTTCCTGCATGATTAGTCTTCAAAAAATTAACTGCAGCTTTTGCATCATCATTTGTTTCAACAACAATATTTTGCATTGAAGATGTTAAAGATTTTGAAATAGCCTCTTGATATTCATTATCAACTTCAAATAAATCACTAACCATTCCAACAATACCATCTAAACTATCTTTGGCATTAATAATTGCTTTTACACCAGCAAATACATTTGTTTTATTTTCATTCATATTTTCTAAAACATCTTTTTGACTTTGATAAGTATTTTTTTGTTGTTGCTTTCTTTGAATACTTAACATTGATTGATCATATTGATCCTTAAATTTTTCGTAATCATTTTTTAAATCATCACTATCACTTATATACATTTTTAAATTATTATTTAAACCACTTATTTCATAAGATAATTCATCTAATTTATTTTTTAAGTTATCAATATATTCTTGAGATTTATTATCATTAACACGAACTTCATCATCATTTTTTTGTTTTTCTAATGCAGAAATAATATCAACTTGCTGTAAAAGTGATTGTTGTAAATTAACAATCTCATCATCATATTTCTTTAAACTATCTTTTAATTGATCAGTTTTCCCCTCATCAAATAATAATTGTGTATCTAATGAAACAAGCTCTTGATTAATATCGCTTAGTTTGTTTTTTGTTTTTGTTAATTCCATTTCTAAACGATTAACATCATGAACAATTACAGAAACCTCAATTTTTTCAAGTCTTTCTTTTTTCTCTAAATATTTTTTTGCTTTATTAGCTTGTATACGCAATGGTTCTAATTGTGTTTCAAGCTCACTTAAAATATCAGTAATACGTAAAAGGTTATCATTTGTTCTATCTAGTTTTCTTAAAGCTTCATTCTTTTTCTTTTTATATTTTGCAACACCAGCAGCCTCTTCAAAAATAGCTCTTCGTTCAATAGGCTTTGCATGTGCAAAATTTGAAATCGCACCTTGTGAAATCATTGATAAACTATCTTTTCCTAATCCTGTATCCATAATCAATTCAACAATATCTTTTAAACGACACGGTGTTTTATTAATCAAATATTCAGATTCACCACTACGGTAAAGTCGACGTGTAATTTCTACTTCATCATAATCAATATTTAAAATCTTACTATCATTATCAAAAACAAGTGTAACTTCAGCAAAATTTTGCTTTTTATGATCTTCACTTCCAGAAAAAATAACATCACTCATACCAGAAGCACGCAAATTTTTTGTTGATTGCTCACCTAAAACCCATTTGATTGCATCAATAATATTTGACTTACCACAACCATTTGGCCCAACAATTCCATTAATTCCAGGTGTAAAACTTATATTAACTTTATTTGCAAATGACTTAAAACCAATTGCCTCAACTCTTTTTAAATACAATGTTCATCACCCTTCAAATTTTCATATTTTTCTTTAATTGCTTTTTCAACAATAGGATCAACCAACCCTTTTGCATCAGCATTATAATAAACCATTTCTTTTATTCCGCTTGATGAAATAAATGAATTTTCTAACTTTGTCATTAAAAACACTGTATCAATATCTTTATCCAAATGATTGTTTGATGCAAAGATATTTAACTCATATTCAAAATCTAGAGTTGCTCTTAATCCACGAACAATAAATTTAGCACCTAATTTTCTAGCATAATGAACACTTAATCCACCTGAACTACTTACTTCAATGTTTTTTATATCTTTAGTTAGTTCTTTAATTAGATGTACTCTTTCTTCAACACTAAATAAGGTTTTCTTACTTGGATTATCTGAAACAACAACATGTACTTTATCAAATAAAGTACTAGCTCTTAAAATTATATCAAAATGCCCGTTTGTTATTGGATCAAAAGTTCCAGGATACATTGCAATTTTCATTTTTATCTTCTCCTAAACATTGAAATTTTAGTTTTACCATATTTTTTATCTTTATACTTTTCAAGCTCACAATACTCATCAAATACATCTTCATCTAAACCATATTCACAAACAATAATTCCATCTTCACTTAATAATTCTTTTTTATAAATATCTTCTATTAAAGAGTTTATTATTTTTAAATGATATGGTGGATCAAGAAAAATCAAATCATATTTTGTTTCAACAACCAAAGAGTTCAAAGCGTTTTGATAATCCATTAATTCAATTTTAAAATTATCACACTTCAACTTTTTTGTATTGCTTTCAATTACTTTAATTGCATCTCTATTAGAATCAAAAAAATCAACCCACTTAGCTTCACAAGACAAGGCTTCTATACCTAAATTCCCACTTCCAGCAAATAAATCTAATACCTTAGCATCATACACATTATTATATAACATACTAAAAATTGCTTCTTTAACCTTTGCTAAAGTTGGACGAGTATTCTCACCATTAAGTGTCTCTAATTTTAATCCACGATATTTACCTCTACTTATTACCACAACAATTTTTCTCTCCTATATCAATAATATCTTTAAAAATTATTTTAGAAATATTATTTAAGTAATCATTACATTCATTATAACTTTTTTCATATTCAATATATTTCAAATTACTAGATAACTCTTTTTCAAGACTTAACATCTTTTCATTTGTTTCTTTTACATAAGAATGATAGCTAATATTTTCTAAACTATTAGCTAAATCATTATATTCTTGATGTATTATTAAAACATCCTTATCTTCTAATAATTGTTTTTCAATATCTTTATATTTAATAAATAAAGGCTCTTTACTTATTAAATCAAACATTTCTAATATCTCAATATACAAATCTTGATCTATCATTTTATATACCTCTTTATAACTCCTAATGCAATACCAACAGCAGCGAATGCAGCAATAATTGAAGAACCACCACTTGAAATAAATAATAAGGTTACCCCTGTCATTGGAATTAAACCAATCATTCCACCAATGTTAACAAAAAATTGTGCCATGAAAAAACTTGCTATCCCAATTAAAATTAAACGATCTCTAATATCAATTTGATGTATTTTAGCATATGAAAGCAACCTTGAAATAATATAAATATAGACAGAAAACACTACTAAAATACCAAATAGTCCAAGTTCTTCAGCAATAACAGATAATATTGCATCATTATATGCTTCTGGAATAATTAATTTTGTTTCTGAACCACCCACACCTACACCAAAAGGAGTAGCATTTGTTAAAGCAATTAAAGAATTAGTTAACTGATTTCCAACACTATTAGCTTCTCTTAATGGATCAAATAAAACAGCAATTCTCAACATTTGAGCTTTTAAAGGAAATCCTTGTGGTAAGTTATAGATAAAATCGCTCATTTCTTTTCCAAACAAATAAAAGATAACTATCACAACAACCATAAAAATACAAATTCCTATTTTATATTTATCATATTTTTTTTCTGGAATTGCAAGAAACATACATAATGCAATAATTATTAAAATAAGTGCTGAACCTAAATCATTTTGTAGTAAAAAAACAAAAGAGAAAACAGCAAATAATATTACGCATGGAAAAATAAGAATTCTATTTGCTGGTGCTTTTGTATGATAATACTTACCAAAATAACTAGCTAAAAATAAAATAAGAACAACTTTAACAAACTCAACTGGCTGAATTGACATAAATGGTGTTTGAATCCACGCTTTTGCCCCATTTGCCCCAGCAAAAAACAATGTTGAAACCATCATCAATCCAACAACTAAAGATATTCTTGGTAGTAACTTCATAATTTTATCTAAATCAAATTTATTTTTTATCCATATCATCAAGAAAAAACCAACAATTATAAAAAAAGTAACTTTGGCAATTTCAAAATAAAATTTAAATGCACCATATTCTAAATACACTCTTGTATGAGCACTAATAACCATTATCCAACCAATTGCAGTTAGTATAATAACAGCAATTAATAAACGAATATCAAGCTTATTATTTTTTTTAGTTACCAATCACATCACCCTTTTATCTCTACCAATATATTTTACATTATTTTTGAATAAAATAAAAGCTATAGACACAAAAGTATGGTATAATTTTTAAAGAGGTGTAGTAAATGAATAAAATATTAAAACAAAAACATATAAAAAAAGAAGATATAGTCATGGAACCAAATGATATTTTAAAAGAAGTATCAAGTGAAGTTGAAATACCATTAAGTAAAAATGATCGTGATATTTTAAAAATAATGTATAATCATGTTAGTAATTCTCAAGATGAAGAGTATGCAACAAAATATGATATTAGATCAGCAGTTGGAATTGCAGCAGTACAAATTGGAATTACAAAAAGATTATTAGCAATCAAAACTTATGATGAAGATAACAATATCCATAAATATATGCTAGCAAACCCCAAATATACATATAAATCAGAACAAATGGCATATTTAAGTAATGGTGAGGGATGTTTATCAGTAGAACAAGATAAATATAATGGTATAGTACCAAGACATTATCATATTGTTGTAGAAGCATACAATCTTTTAACAAACAAAATAGAAACAATTGATGTTAAAGGATATGTTGCGATTGTTCTTCAACACGAAATGGATCATTTAGATGGTTTGTTATATATTGATAAAATAAACAAGCTAAACCCTTATTTAATTAAAGATGAGTGGCTTGTAATTTAGGAGGAATTTGATGGATGATTTTGATTTTATAAATTCTGCAAATTCAAATAGTGATTATACTTTTATTCAGTATAATACTGGTAATGATTTATTAGATATTTATATTAATCAAATAATTACTTTTATATCTCAAAATATTATTATATTTTTGGCTTTATTTGTAATTATTCAAATATTTTATGGATTAATATTACAGCGTTATTTTAAATCAATTAATTGTTCAACAGGAACATGGAAATGCTTTTTTCCCTTTATCAGATTTTTAGATTTTTATCGTATTTCAGGTGTTAATCAATTATTTGCTGTATTAATAATCGGATTTATTGTTCCATATCTTAATTTTATTATTGTTCCAGTCTATTATATTGTTTTAAATTATGTAATATATCAAACAATATCAACTTATCAAAATAATGTAATTGCAATAAAGGCAATTTTATTCAATATATTCATTCCATTTGGATTGCCAATTTACTTATTAATATTAAATAGGAAAGCAATTTTTTAGATAATTTCATTAGAAATTATCTTTTTTTATTAAAAAAAAGAGCTAAAATAGCTCTTTATCCTCTTAATGTAATATTTAATTTCTTATTAAATGCATCTAAAATATTATCAATAATTTCATTAACTATTTCATCAGTTAATGTTTTTTTATCATCACTAATTAATAATGATATTGAAATAGAATAATGGTCTTCAGGAAGCCCTTCACCATAATATACATCAAAGATTTTAACATCT
Organism: Bacilli bacterium PM5-9; assembly: GCA_029893765.1. Taxonomy (NCBI): domain Bacteria; kingdom Bacillati; phylum Bacillota; class Bacilli; species Bacilli bacterium PM5-9. Next base: position 36,854 of record JARXZD010000001.1, on the reverse strand, counting down.
TTAACTAATTTATTATTACCAGTTTTAGCAAGCTTAGTAATTTTAGCAGCATCAACACTATTAGGTACAACTAATGATAAATCACGAGTTACACTTGGCAATAGATTAATACCCTCATATTTATTAATGCGACCAACATTTTCAGATAACATTTCAATATCAATTTCAGCTAATAATGTATCTTTTAGCTTTAAGTTTTTAGCAACCCCAGGATGAATTTGTCCAAAAACACCGAAAACTTTATTATTGATTGTCAAATATGCTGATCTTGTTGGATGGAAGTATTTATGATCACTTTCTATTGGTTTAATTAGAACACGACCATAATAAAATCCAAGTTTTTCTAGCCATTCAAAAATAATACCTTTTAATAAATAAAAATCAGCTTTTTTAATTTGTCTTTGCCAAGCATTATTTTCAAATAATCCAGACAACCCAATTGATAAACGTCGTTGTTCTACATTATCAATACAAACATCACTTATTTCAAATAAAGCTAAATCATTATGTTGATATGCTTTATTATATTGAATTGTTTCAACCATATTACTCAATAATTGGTTTCTAAAGTATTTTCTTTCTTCACTAAGTGGATTTAATAACTCTTTATAACTCTCTTCATCACTAAATACATCTAACTTATCTTTACTATTTAATTGATAAGTAACGATTTCTTTTAGCCCCAAACCAGAGAAGATATTTTTTGATTGTCTAACCATTTCTTGAAGTGGAGTAAATTTATTATAAACAATTTCTTGTAAAGGTAATGTTGAAACAATATTATCATAACCATATACTCTAATTATTTCTTCAATAACATCGACATCAACTTCAACATCCTTACGATAACTTGGTGGATAAACACTAATAGTTTCATTATCTTGTTTTACTTTAAAAGATAAGTTTTCTAAAATTTCAATACAACTTTCTAAAGAAATTTTAATACCTAATACCTTTTCAATCTTTTGATGAGTTAATGTAATCTCTTTAGCATGATATTCTTGCATTCCAACACGAACAGCTCCATCACATTCAAGATTTAAACTATCCATAAAAAAGCGTACTGGAAACTCAAGAGTATAAGGATTAGTTATTTTACTAAATCTTGTACTAGCTTCACTAAATAAATCTAAACGGCGAGCAGTATTACGAACACTTACATGATTAAAATCAGCCGTTTCAACAACAACATTAGTTGTTTCTTCATCAATACATGAAGATTTTGAACCAATAACACCAGCAATTGCTACGATTTCTCCAGCATTTGTTATTAAAAGATCATCTTTTTCAATTTTGTATGTTTTTCCATCTAAAGCTAAAAAGTCATCCATTTCTAAGCCTTTTTTAATAACAAATTCATTTGACTTTAATTTATCAGCATCAAATGTATGAACAGGATTACCAGAAATAACCATTGCAATATTACCAGTATCAACAATATTAAATCTTGGTTTAAAACCTAGAACCATTAATTCGTTTTTAATTGCTTCACTACTTTGCATTGAAACAATATTATTAAAATCATATAAACAATATGCACGACAATCTTCATGTTCAATAGTGATATTATATTTACTTGGTTTTGTAGTATCAACATTCATCTCTACTTCTTTTACTTTTTGTTTTAAAAGACCAGCTACTTCAATCGCAAGTGCATAAATACTATAAATATCACTTCTATTTGGAGTTAAAGCTATATCTAAAACATAATCATCAAATCCTAATGTTGAAAGTGCTTCAGCACCAATTTCATATTCTCCATCTAAAATTTCAATTCCTTGAAGTTGATCTTGATTTTGAAATTTTTCAGCAATTCCTAATTCAGATAATGAGCACATCATTCCATTTGACTCAACTCCAGCAAACTCAACTTTTTTAATTACAGGAACTTTTGCATGTTCTAATTCACATCCAGGTTTAGCCACAATAACATATTTACCTTCTTGAACATTTGGCGCACCACAACAAATTTGCAATACTTCATCTTTAACATCAACCTGACAAACACTTAAGTGATCACTTTCAGGATGTCTTTTTGCTTCTTTAATATATCCAATTACTAAATCACTACCTTGAGCAAAAGGATAAACTTGTTCTACTTCTAAACCAGCGTTTGTTAACAAATCGCCTAATTCATAAGGAGATACTTCACTTAAATCAACATATTTTTTTAATGTATTATAACTTACTATCATATAATTACCTCCCTATTTTACTTTATCAAATTGATTTAGAAAATCAACATTATTTCCATAAAAATGTCTAATATCATCAATACCATATTTAAGCATTGCAATACGCTCAATTCCCATACCAAATGCAAATCCTTGATAAACATCTGGATCATAACCAGCATTTTCAATTACATTTGGATGTACTTGACCAGCACCTAAAATTTCAATCCAACCGCTTTGCTTACATACATTGCAGCCTTTTCCTTTACAAATATGACAAGTTAAATCAACTTCTACTGAAGGCTCTGTAAATGGAAAATAACTTGGTCTAAATCTTACTTGAGTACTTTTACCAAACATTTGTCTAGCAAATAATTCTAAAGTACCTTTCAAATCAGCTAAAGAAATATCTTTATCGACAACTAGTCCTTCCACTTGCATAAATTGATGAGAATGAGTTGCATCATCTTCATCACGGCGATAAACTTTACCAGGACAAATCATTCTAACAGGTGTTGTTTTGTCTTCATTAGCAACCATCGTTCTTGATTGAACTGGTGAAGTATGTGTTCTAAGTAACTCTTCAGCATTAAAATAAAATGTATCTTGCATATCACGAGCAGGATGATTTTTAGGAATGTTTAACATTTCAAAATTAAATTTATCTTCTTCTATTTCATTACCCTCATTAATACTATAACCTAACGATCTGAAAAAGCTTTCAATTTCATTAGTAATCATACTTAATGGATGTAATGAACCTTTTGAAAATTCAGTTCTTGGTAGAAAAATATCAATTGCTTGTGATTTAATGTCTTCTTTAATTTTTTTCTCATTCAAAAATACTTCTTTTTGTTCAAGAATAATTCCAGTATATTCTTTTAATTCATGAAGTTGTTTTCCAAAAGTCTTCTTTTCCTCATCTGTCTTATCTTTCATTGTTTTAGTTAATGCTGTAATAGATCCTTTTTTACCTAAAACATCAACTTTTACTTGTTTTAAATCTTCTAAAGTTTTTGCATCATTTACTTGATTAATTATCTCTAATTTTAAATCTTCTAACATAGTATCATCCTTTCTTGACTATCCAGTATATTGTACCATTTTTAAGGTTTAGATAAAAGATTGAAAATAAAAAAATAGATGGAAAACCATCTATTTCTACCCATTATTAAAGGAGATAGTGGTTTTATCTATCTTTTATCATTATTAAAAAATAAAAGCCTTTGTTTTCCATTTCTATTCCTCTTTTCATCTTGTTACAATTCTATCAATTAATTACACTCTTGTCAAATTTTTAATATTTATCATTTAACAAACTTAAGTAATTGTATATTATTATCAATAATGGTTTCAATATGTCTAATATTATAGTTTTTAAATATGTTGATAATATTTTGAGGCGAATAAAATTTTACATCTCCACTTTTTGATAATGGCACAAATGGATTTAAAATAATTCTTAGCCAATTTGGATAGTAAACATCTGCTATATACAGAGTACCATTATTTTTTAACAATCTATTTACTTCCTTTGCAAATTCACTTGGATTAGGAAAGTGATGAAATGATGCACAATTGATAATAACTTCAAATTTATTATCATCAAATGGTATCTTTTCACAACTTCCAACAGCAAATTCTATTGTTGGATATAGCTTTTTAGCATTTACAATCATTTCTTCAGCTATATCAACTCCATATAAATTAATATCTTTTTTTCTTGCAAACATATCTAATAAACGCCCATTGCCACAAGCGACATCCAAAATTGAATCGTTTTGATTGATTAATATGGTTTTATATATAAGATCATTGAAGTGTCTTGTAAATTTTCCTTCTGGTGTTTTATCATATTCAAAAGCTTTCTTATTATAAGCATCTCTAGACTTTCTCTCAAATTTATTCATTATCATTTTGTATTAATTCCTTTATTCTATCTAGTGCTCGTTTTAAAATAACTCTTGAACAACCAAAATTCAATCTTAAATAATTTCCATCATTCAAACCAAAACTACTTTCAAAAGAAAAATACATTTTTCCTTTCTCAATAAATAATTTTTCTAATTCATCAGCATTTAAATTTAACGATGAAACATCTAGCCAAACTAGATAACTTCCCTCTGGTCTAATCACTTTAATGCTTGGTATGTTTTTTTCAATAAATGTTTGAAGAAAATCTAAGTTTTTTTGTAGATATTTATTTAATTCATTTAACCATTCATCTCCAAAATCAAAAGCACTTTGTAAAGCACTCATGCTAAAAATGTTAGTAGCAAAATCCAAATCATAACCTTGTAATGAGTTATTATATTCTTCTTGGTGTTTTTTATTTGGCATAATTAAATAAGCATATGTTAAACCTTGTAAATTGTATGCTTTAGAAACTGAGCTGATTGTAATTGTATTTTGAGCAATTTTTTCATCAATACTTGCGATTGGAATAAATTTATTATTATCAAAAGTAATATTCCCATGAACTTCATCGCTAATAATAAGAACATTATATTTTAAACAAAGCTTGGCAATTTTTAATAATTCATCATAATTAAATATTCTTCCAGTTGGGTTTTGTGGATTAATTAAAACAAATAATTTAATACCACTTTGAAGTTGCTTTTCAAAATCAATAAAATCAATTTCATAATGATTATCTTTTCTAACAAGTTCATTAACAACCATTTCTCTTTCACTTTTTTCAATTATTGCATGAATTGGATGAAATACTGGGCCATTAACTAAAATTTTATCTGATTTTTTTGTAAATGTATCAATACAAATTCTTAAACCTGTCCATATTCCTGGAGAATTATAAATCCATTCTTGTTTTATATTCCAATTATAATGCCTAGAATACCAATTAATTATTGAATTATAATACTCTTTTGTTTTAAACTCATATCCATAAATACCTTGTTGTGCTTTTTTAATTAATGCTTCTTTAATCTCAGTTGCTGATTCAAAATCCATATCAGCAGTACCCATCATTAAATATTCATCATCAAGGTTTTTATATTTTATTGAATGGTATTTTCTTCGATCAATTATTTTATCAAAATCATACATACTAACACATCCTTTATCCGAGTATATCATAAATATCAAATTATTAATAGATTATTTTTTCAAATAAAAAGCCATTAAAATAACTTTTAATAGCGATCTCTCTTTTTAAAATATTCTTTTATTTTTACTAAAGAATTTAATAAAACATCTTCTTCAGTATCACTTAAATCTGTTAAAACAGTTTCAATCATATTTTTATGAAAATTATCATGTATTCTCAAAGCCTGATTAGCTTTACTTGTTAGTTCTAATCTAACAATTCGAGCATCATTATCATCTTTTATTCGATTAACATAACCCTTTTGTTCAAGTTTTTTAATTGCTGTTGTCATTGTTCCAAAAGTTATCATTAACTTTTTAGCAACATTACTCATTATCGCATCATCAGATTCTCTTATTGCTTCTAAAGTATGAACCTCATTCATCGTTAATTGAATACCTTTCATTTGAATATTTTGTTCTTCAAGATATAAAATATGATTAAATAACTCAACTAATATCTCGTTTAAAATAACATCCTTATTGCCCATTAAGCAACCTCCCTATTATTCTCTAAATATTTAACTGGAATTTTTTGAATAATAAAATATGCAATTATAACTTTTACAATTCCAAATGGTAAAAAGCTTATTAAAACTACCTTAATGTTCATGAATATATCAGTGTTTGATAGCAAACTTAACCAACAAGCACCAATTAATAAATCAAGTATTGTTCCAACAATCATTGAACCTATAATAATTAAATTACTCTTATTATAAATTAATGTTAACTTAATAACAAGTAACTTTATCAACCAACCATAGATAAAACCTGCACTTGGTCCAATAAAAACTGATAAGCCACCACTATAACCACTCATGATGGGAAATCCAATTAAACAAAGCAATAATAGTGATATATACCATATAATCATATCTTTTACATTAAAAAAGAATGGTACTAACAAGATTATTAATGTTTGAAAAGTAAAAGGTACACCTAAAATTTGAAACTGAGGAATTATATTAGATGCGATAAAAAATAAAACAATAAAAAATGCTCCTCTTACTATCTTTTCAACTTTCATTTTTTTACTCCTAACTTTATTCTTCCACTTACTACATTTAAAATTTCACCATTTTTTATTACTTCAAGTGATCCATCTTCATTAATATTATCTATATATACTAATTCATCATTTAAATAAACACTCTTCTTTAAAACAAGTGATTTACTTAAATATTTTTGATGAATTTCCTTAATATTATCATTGAAGTAATAATTAATAAATTTATTAATTATGCATGTAATTATCATATCTTTATCAATTTTTTCATCAGTAAAAATTGCACCAGCAATATCATCAATTACTTTATTAAAGCCATTTGTTGGTTTAAATAGATTTATTCCTATTCCCACAACAACATCCAATTCATTTTCATCATAGGTAGTTTGTATTAAAATGCCTGCAACTTTTCTATTTTCATAAAAAATATCATTAACCCATTTAATTTTCAAATCCTTTTGATACAATTCATTAAACACTTCAACAATAATTATTGAAAAAATCATTGTCAGTTGGCTTACATTAATGTTTGAGTGATATTTCTTTAATAATAAACTAAAATATAAACCATCATTTTCATAACAGTAATATTTTCTTCCATATTGTCCTACACCATTTGTTTGATTTAATGCAATTAACACTTTATTTTTTTTAAACAACTTATTATTTTCTAATAAATATTTACTAGTCGACTCTATTTCTTCAACAATTTCAATATCAAAAAAATTATTTGATTTTAATAAATTATTTATTCTTATTTTATCCATTTTACTTATAAAAACCTTGAAATGACTTTATAACTTCATTACTTAAAAAATCATATCCCTCGCTGCTTAAATGAAAATTATTTCGATTAGGTAAATATTGTTCTTTATTATCTTCTATTTCTTGATAGATTGATGGACAACTTACATTTTTAAATTTGTTGCTTAATTTTTGATAAAACAAGTCTAGTGCTTTCATATCATTAAATTTAGATAATGATTTTGAGTGTGGATATGGAAAATATAAACCTAAAAGAATTATCTTAACATTTACATTTATAGAAAATATTAATTCTAATAAAGTTGTTATTTTTAAATAGACACTACTAAACTCTTGATAAATATTATCTTTATCTATTTTAATTTTCTTTTGAACTATTTTTAAAATATCATTAGCACCTATACTCATTAAAATACAATCAGCATTTTTAATATAATTTTCAAATGTATCAGAATTTTTTTCTTGATATTTTTTTAACTCATCATCGCTAACTCTATTTTTTAAATATTTATTACTAATTTCAAGATAATTATTTTCTTTAATCATCATTTCTAAATCATCAATTGTTGAGCCTGGTATAGACAAATTAAATGATGTTTGTAAAATACCCTCATCATCGAATCGTTGTACTACTTTATCAAAGTATCCATTTTCAAAAGAACCATTTTCATCCTCACCAAAAGTAATAGAATCACCCAATCCTAAAATATTATATTTGTTTTGAACTAAACTATATTCCTTTTTCATTTTACAAACTTTTTGAAAAACTAAATCCCTTAAAGCAACTCCATTTAATGATTTATATTCATCATTTTTAATAGCTTTACCAATAACTAGTCTAACTTTTTTAAAGTTCTCTTTATCATATTCAATATAGATTGGAACAAAAGGTTTGGTTGTTCTTTTAATAATATTAAATAAACCACTATTAAACTCTAAAAGTAATGGTGTCTTGCTTCTTGTCCCCTCAGGGAAAATTACAACATTACTATTATTGTTTTCAACATCATTCAATGCATCTTTAAAAACCTTAACACCTTGCCTTGGATTACTACGGTCTAGTGAATAAGAATGAGATAAATTCATAAAAGTTTTAAAAATTGGTATCTCAAACAATTCTTTTTTAGCAATAAACTTTATTGGTGAATCAAAATGATAAACCAAAGTATAAATATCCAAGTTATCATGATGATTTGCTAAAATAAAACAACCATTTAAATCTAAGTCATCATTTAAATTTATAACTTCAACATCCAATTTAAAAGATTTGTTAACATCTTTGGACATTTCTTTTAAAAAGCGATACTGTTGTTGATAGTCATCATTTTTCAATGATCTTCTTGCTTTAAAGTAATATCTAAAAAAAGCACTAACAACTTTTAATAATTCAAAATTTTTATTCACTCTTATCACCTACAACAACAATAGCAATCGCATAATCTTCATCATGACTAATGCTCACTTGAGCATTAACTAGCGAAGAAAATGGTGCATTATTTTCATCTTTTAATACTTCAAAATCTTTAAAATCAATTTTACCAATACCCTTTTTCAAAGCTTTTGCATACGCTTCCTTACAAGCAAAGCGACCACTAATAAATTCTAGTTTTCGTCTTTGATTATCTAATGAATTAAAAATTTCTAATTCCTTTAAAGTTAATACTTTATTAATAAATTTACTATCATCTAGTTTATTTAAAAGCCTTGGCATATACACTAAATCAATACCAACATTAGACTTCAATAGCAAACTTTATTTCTCCACTTACAACTAATTTATCTTCAACATATGCTTTAGCACTTGCGATTCCCATAAATGATTTCATTTTAATTAATTCAACTTCCAATCTTAGTGTATCACCAGGCACAACCTGTTTTTTAAAGCGACAATTGTCAATTCCAGCAAAAAAAGCAATTTTCCCCTTATTCTCTTCTTTTGATAAAAGTAAGATTGCACCTGCTTGAGCCAATGCTTCAACAATTAAAACACCTGGCATAACATGCTTTTGTGGAAAGTGCCCCATAAAATGCATCTCATTTGCACTAACATTTTTTATTGCAACTACTTTTTGTTCTTCTAATGATAAATGAATTACTTTATCTACTAATAAAAAAGGGTAACGATGTGGTATTATTTCTTGAATTTGATTTGAGTTTAAAACCATTTTATTCACCATACTTTCTAAATACGATAATAGCATTATGACCACCAAAACCTAATGAATTAGATATTGCATAATTAACTGTTTTTTCTTTTTTAACATTTGGCGTATAATCTAAATCGCAGTCTTCATCAAAGTTTTTATAATTAATTGTTGGTGGAATAATATTGTTTTCAATAGTTTTGATTGTTAAAACAGCTTCAATACCACCAGCACCACCTAAAGCATGACCATGCATTGATTTAGTTGATGAAATTGATAAATTATCTAAATTATCACTAAATACTTCTTTTATTGCAGCACTTTCAAACTTATCATTTAATGGAGTGCTTGTTCCATGAGCATTAATATAATCAATTTTATTTGCTTCTACATTTGCATCTTTTAAGGCCATTTTTATTGCACTAATTGCACCAACACCACTTGGTGAAGTAATATGATATGCATCACAAGTTGAACCGTATCCGACAATTTCAGCATATATCTTAGCATTTCTAGCCTTAGCATGTTCTAATTCTTCTAAAATTAAAACACCTGATCCTTCACCTAAAACAAAACCATCACGATCAGCATCAAATGGTCTTGAAGCATTGTTTGGATCTTCATTAGTACTTAAAGCACTTAAAGCATTAAATCCAGATAAAGTATGTAAACATACACCTGCTTCACTTCCACCTGCCATCATTACTTTAGCATTTCCCATTTGAATCCATTTAAAAGCATCACCAATAGCATTTGTACCAGCAGAGCATGCTGTTGTTGTGCAACTACAATGATTTTGAGCATTTAAAGCAATCGCAACATTACCTGCAGCCATATTTGGAATAATCATTGGCACAAACATTGGTGGGATTTTACTAATTCCTTTTTCAAATGCAGTGTTTAAATCTTTAGCAAAGGTTTGCATTCCACCCATTCCAGTTCCAATTATTACACCTAAATCACTTGCTTTGTGGTTTTCATCATTCAAACCAGCATCTTGATAAGCTTCACTTGCTGCATAAACAGCATATTGACAAAATAAATCTTGTCTACGAGCATCTCTTTTGCTTAAATGTTTTAATTGGTCAAAATCTTTAACTTGAGCAGCAATTTTAACTTTTAAATCACTTGTATCAAATGATGTTATTGTATTAATTCCATTAACACCGTTAATTGCATTTGTATATGCTTCATTAACTTCATTTCCTATTGGGCTAACAATTCCAAGCCCTGTAATAACAACTCTTTTTTTCATTGTTACCTCCTACATTACCATTCCGCCACAAACATTAATTACTTGACCTGTAATATATGATGATTGCTTGCTAGCTAAAAAGCTAACTGCATTTGCTACATCATCTACACCACCAAGTTTTTTGCTTGGAATCATTGTTTTTATTTGTTCAACAACTTTATCATCTAAAACATCAGTCATATCAGTTGCAATAAAACCTGGTGCAACACAATTAACTGTAATATTTCTACTTGCTAATTCTTTAGCAACACTTTTTGATAATCCGATTAAACCTGCTTTTGAAGCAGCATAGTTTGCTTGACCAATATTACCAGTTATCCCAATAACTGAACTAATATTGATAATTCTTCCATACTTTTGTTTAATCATTTTTCTTTGAACAGCTTTAATCATATTAAATGATCCTACTAAATTAACATCTATAACTTTTTTAAAATCATCACTAGACATTTTTAATAAAAGATTATCTTTTGTAATTCCTGCATTATTAACTAATACCTCAATATCATCACAAAATTCTAATGCTTTATTAATTACCATTTGACAATCTTCTTCATTAGTTACATCAGCTTTAATAATTAAGACATTATCTCTACCATATTCATTGATAAGTTCTTGTTCATTTTCAAGTGTTCCAATATAAGTTAAAACTAATTTATAATCATTTTTCAATTGATTAGCAATTGCTTTTCCTATTCCTTGAACACCGCCAGTTATTATTGCACATTTACTCATTACTTTCACCTAATTCTCTCAATGTATCCTCTAATGTTTTTAAATCATAAACATTATAAATTTTCACTTCTTTATTTAACATTTTTGCAATACTTTTAACAAAAGCACTTATTGTATTTTTTGGACCAACTTCAATAAAAGTATCAATTCCATCATTTAACATCAATTCAATTGTTTGTGCCATATATGTTGATGATTCTATTTGCTTAGTTAAAGTTTTTACAAAACCATCCTCTTGATAAACACCAGCAACATTGTTAATAAAACTAATTTCTGGTTTTTTAAAATTAAAATTACTCAAAACAGTATTAAGTTTTTTTGCAGCATCATTTAAAAGGTGCATATGTGATACAGTAGACACTTTTAAAGGTATAACTCTTTTAACACCTTTTTCTTTTAACATATTACAAGCCTGTTCTAGTTTTGATGTACTTCCACCAATAACAATTTGTTCATAAGTATTATAATTACAAATAGCAACTTCACCATTTAAACAAGGGCTATCTAAAACTTCATTAATCGTTTTTAAATCAGCTTTAAGTACAGCTGCCATTGACGAACTATTTTTTTCTAATGCATTATCCATAATATAGGCACGCTCTTTAATTATTTTCAAACCATCTTCAAAAGTTAATGTTTTTGCCTCAATTAAAGCATTATATTCCCCTAATGATAAACCTGCTACACAATCAGGATTAATTCCATTTTTATTCAATAAATAAGCTATTGCATAGTCTAATGTTAATAAAGCAGGCTGCGTATAAATTGTTTGTGCTAATTTATTTTCATCCTGACAAACACTTACTAAATCATAATCTAAAATAGAACTTGCTTGATTAAAAATATCTTTAACTTCAACAAAGGCATCAATTAAATCGATGCCCATATTTTGAAATTGTTGTCCTTGTCCAGCAAATATAAAACTAATTTTCATTATTTGCTCTCGATAAATGCTACGATATCATTAACTGTTTTGAAATTTGGAATCTCTTCTGTTTCAATTTCAAGATCAAATTCACTTTCTAATTCCATTACAATTTCCATTACTGCAATTGAATCTGCACCTAAATCATCTAAGATACTTGCATCATCATTAATTTCACTTACCTCTAAATCTAAAATTTCACCAATAATTTCTTTAATTTTGTTGTTCATTTTTATAATCCTCCTTATTTTTTTACCATTCTAATAAACTAACACCATATGTTAAACCACTTCCAAAAGCAACAAGAATTATCTTATCACCTTTTTCTAATTGACCTTGTCGCCTTAAATCGTCTAAGGCAATTGGAACACTAGCGGCTGAAGTATTACCAACTTTATCAAGGTTAATTACAAATTTTTCTTTGTCAATCTTCAACACCTTAATAGCATACTCAATAATTCTTAAGTTAGCTTGATGTGGAACAATATATTTAATATCTTCAAAAGTTAAATTATTTGCTTTAACAATTTCCTTTAAAGATTTGACAAACACTGTCGTTGCAAATTTGAAAACTTCTTGACCTTTCATTTGAACATAAGGTAATTCATAATATTCATTTTTTGTAAAAGGTGTTTCAATTTTAATACCATTTGGAGCAACGATTGCATCTTTAGTATCAGTTTTATTGGCAATTATCGTATCAATAATTCCAATATCATTTGCTTGAATAATTGCAGCTCCTGCACCATCTCCAAATAGTATTGCACTACCTCTATCATTAAAATCCAACACTTTTGAAATGTTTTCTGAACCTATTAAAAGCACAGTTTTATACATTCCACTTTCAATAAAAGCTTGAACAACTTTTAATCCATAAATAAATCCTGAACAAGCAGCATTTATATCAAACGATGGAATATCACCTTTAATATCTAATAGTTTAACCACTTCATTAGCACATGAGGGAGATAAATTATCAGGTGTAAAAGTTGCAACAATTACTAAGTCAATATCCTCTTTTTTAATAGTTGAATTCTCTAAAGCATTTAGAGCACTTAAATATGCCATATAGGCTGTATTATGATTACTAAATCGCCTTTCCTTAATTCCTGTTCTTTGAACAATCCACTCATCGTTTGTATCCATAATTTTTTCCAAATCATGATTGTTCACAACAACATCTGGGTAATAGCAACCTGTTGAAACTATTCTTGCTTTCATGTAATCACCTACCTATAATTTCTAAAACGATCATATCTTTGTTTCATTAAGATACTTCCTTTATTTTTTTTCATTTCTGATAATTCCTTAACTAATTTATTTTTAATATCACTACAAACTAAATTGAAATTATCATTTATTCCATGTCTCTCACTAATAATATAATCAATTATTCCCATTTCAAATAACGCTTCCGAAGTTATTTTCATTGTTGTAACAACTTCACTAGCTTTTGAAGCATCTTTATATAATATTGATGCAAAACCTTCAGGTGATAAAATTGAATAGATTGAATTTTCTAACATCCATACTTTGTTTGCTACTGCTAAAGCAAGAGCACCACCACTACCACCTTCACCAATAATAATACTAATTACTGGAACTTCAAGTTTCATCATTCCAACTAAATTAGAAGCAATTGCTTGCCCCTGTCCTCTTTCTTCTGCACCAAATCCTGGATAAGCACCTGGAGTATTTACAAAAGTAACTATTGGACGTTTAAATTTATTTGCTTGTTCCATTAAACGCATTGCCTTACGATATCCTTCGGGATGAGGCATTCCAAAATTTCGTTCAATATTTTCACTAGCTTCACTACCTTTTTGAACACCAATAACAGTAACAGGCATATCATTTAACAAGGCAATTCCACCAACAATGGCTTTATCATCACCATAATAACGATCACCATGTAATTCAATAAAATCATCAAAAATTGTATTAATATATTCTAAACTAGATGGTCTATGTGGATCACGAGCAATTTGAACTTTATCCCAATCACTTAAATTAGAGTGATAATCTTTTTTTAATATTTGTAATCCTTTTTTTAATGATTCTGTATTTAATCCTTGCTCTTCAAACTCAGTTATTTCTTTTTCTAATTCTTTTATTTTCTTTTTCATTATCTCACTCCATGTAAGCGTAATAATTGTGATAATGTTTCTTTCAAATCACAACGATCAACTACTTTATCAATAAAACCTTTTTCTAAAACAAACTCAGATTTTTGGAAATCATCAGGTAATTTTTGATTAATTGTTTGTTCAATAACACGTGGTCCTGCAAAACCAATTAATGCATTTGGTTCTGCTAATGTAATATCAGCTAACATTGCAAAACTTGCAGTAACTCCACCTGTTGTTGGATCAGTAATCACATTTATATATAATCCACCCTTATCATTAAACCTTTCAACAACACCACTTGTTTTTGCCATTTGCATTAATGAATACATTCCTTCTTGCATTCTTGCTCCACCTGATGTGCTAAATAAAACAACAGGATATTTTAACCTAATTGCTGTTTCAAAGGCTCTAGTAATTTTTTCTCCAACTGCTATTCCCATTGATCCCATTAAAAAATATGAATCCATAACTATTCCAATAACTTTCGTTTTACCAATTGTTGCATATCCAGTTATAACTGCTTCATTAATACCTTGTTCTTGTCTTAATTTTTCGATTTTTTCAGAATAACCTGGAAAATTTAAAGGATTATACATTTTTGGTCGATGATTAAACTCTTCAAAACGATCAAAAATAATTTTAATTCTTTCATTACTTCTTAATCTAAAATGATGATTGCAATAAGGACATTTATATAAATTACCTTCTATTTCATCAATGTTTATTGTTTTAGAACAAGTTGGACATTTTCGATACAAATCATCAGGTACTTCAATTCGAGTATTTTTTAATTTTATCTTATTTTTTACTTTTCTAGTTTTTTCTTTTTTAGATGATAAATTCTTAAACATTTGCACCACCCTTTAAAAACCTCTCTACAAATGATGTTGTATATTCATTATTTTGAAATTCATTACTCAATAAAATATCTAATTGAAAGTCGATATTTGTTTCTACACCCTCAACATCAATTTCTGCTAAAGAATGAATTCCTTTTTCCAATGCTTCATCACGATTTTTACCATGAACAATTATTTTAGCAATCATACTATCATAATATGGTGGGATAATATAATTTTGATAAATTGCTGAATCAATTCTAATACCATTTCCACCTGGAAAATGTAAACTATTAATTTTACCTGGACTTGGTGCAAAATTGAACTTTGGATTTTCAGCATTAACCCTTATCTCAATAGCATGACCATTTATTTTTAAGTTATCTTGTTTAAAGGATAATTCTTTATTATCAGCTATTCTAATTTGCTCCTTAATTAAATCAACTCCAGTAATCATTTCGCTTACTGGATGCTCTACTTGAATACGAGTATTCATTTCAATAAAATAAAAGTTTTCATCTTTATCCATAATAAACTCGATTGTTCCTGCATTAACATAATTGATAGCTTTACAAGCAGCTAAAGCAGCATTATATAGTTTTTCTTTAGTATCTTTTTTTAAATTTTCAACAGGAGCTTCTTCAATCATTTTTTGATTATTTCTTTGTATTGAACATTCTCTTTCAAAAAGATGACAAATATTATTATAATTATCTCCTATTACCTGTACTTCAATATGACGAGGATTTTCAACATATTTTTCAAGGTACATATCATCATCATTAAAGACCTTTTTAGCTTCAAGTTTTGCATTATTATATGCTTCAACAACATCGTCTAAGTGATAAGCAATACGCATTCCTTTACCACCACCACCAGCACTTGCTTTAATAATTACTGGTGTACCAATTTTTTTAGCAAGTTCATATGCAGCTTCACTTGTTTTTATTAAACCATCTGAACCAGGTACAACTGGAACATTTGCCTCAATCATAGTTTGACGTGCATTTGCTTTATTACCCATTTTATCAATAATTTTGGCTGTTGGACCGATAAATTTTATATTTAATTGTTGGCATGCTCTTACAAAATTAGCATTTTCTGATAGAAAACCAAATCCTGGATGAATTGCTTGTGCTTGAGTATTAATAGCAGCTTGTAAGATATTATTAACATTTAAATAACTTTCATCAGCTTTATTATCACCAACACAAATGGCTTCATCAGCAAGTTTAACATGCAAAGCATCTTTATCACATTTTGAATAAATTGCTACTGTAGAAATATTCATTTCACGACATGCTCTAATTATTCTTAAAGCAATCTCACCTCTATTAGCAATTAATATTTTTGTAATCATTTTGCACCTACTCTATAACAAACAATGGCTGCCCAAATTCAACCATTACTTCATCATCAACCAAAATTTCTTTAATAACACCAGACTTTTCTGCCTTAATTTCATTCATTACCTTCATCGCTTCAATAATACAAATAACATCACCAACATTTACGTTTTGATTGATGTTAACATATTTTTTAGCATCTGGTGCAGGTTTACTATAAAAAGTTCCTACTAATGGTGAATCTATTGTATTTAAATCTTTTTTTATGCTAACTTCTTCTTTTATTTCATTAACAATTTTTGGATTAATTACTTGTTCAACAACATTTGTTGTAGGCTTTAAAAGTTTTATTTCAAAATCATTTTCTTTTATTTCTATGCATTCTAATTGAGATTCTTCTAAAATATTTATTAACTCTTTCACTTTTTCAATATCCATATTTTAACCTCCAATAATACTTTGATACTCAAATAGTTTGATTATCAAACAAAATTATAATATAATATATTAAGTAAGTCAACAAAGGAGTAAATAAAAAATGATAATAAAACCAAAAATACGCGATAATATCGCTTTAAACTCACATCCTAAAGGTTGTGAACAAAATATAGTTAACCAAATAGATGAATTGAAAAACTTAGATAATATTAATAGTAAACCACTAAATGTTTTAATTATTGGTGGTAGTAGTGGCTATGGTTTAGCTTCAAGATTAGTTTTAGCATATAAAAATAATGCTTTTACTTATAATGTAAGCTATGAAAGTGGTCCACTAAAAAGATTTAGTGGTACTGCTGGTTTTTTTAATAATTATTATTTTAGTAAGTTATCTCAATTTGATAATCAAAATCATGTTGATTTAAATGGTGATTGTTTTTCTCATGAAACTAAAGAAAATGTTATAAATTATTTTAAAGAGAATAATAAAAAAATAGACTTAATTGTCTATAGTGTTGCTTCTGGTGTTAGAATAGATCCTGATACAAATATCAAATATACTTCAACTTTAAAACCTATTAAAAGTGACTATACTGGAAATTCAGTTGATATTATGAAAGATATAATTAAAGAAAAAACAATTGATGTCGCTAATAGTGATGAAATTAATAATACTATTAAGGTTATGGGTGGAGAAGATTTCTTATTATGGATAAAAGCCTTAGCAAATAAAGATGTTTTAAATGAAAATGTTAAAGTTTTAGCATATACTTACATTGGTCCTGAATGCACTTATCCAATTTATAAGGATGGAACAATTGGTCAGGCAAAAAGAGATTTAGAACAAAAAAATATTGAAGTTAATAACATTTTAGAAAAATTTAATGGTCATTCTTATATTTGTGCAGCAAAATCTGTCGTAACAAAAGCAAGCACGTATATTCCTAGTGTGCCCTTATATATGAGTGCATTGTATAAAATTATGAAAGAAAACAATACACATGAAACTATCACTCAACATATCTATCGTTTATTCAATGAGATGATTTATGGAAATAATACTATATATGATGAAAATGATATTATAAGATTAGATAGTTATGAAATGGATGAAAAAGTTCAAAATCAAGTAAATGAATTACTTGAAAAAGTAACAAGTGACAATTTTAAAGAATTAATTGATTATGATGAGTTTAAAAAAGAATTCCTAATAATTAATGGATTTGAAGTAGAAAATGTTGACTATGAAGAAGATATTGATTTAACCATATATTAAAAAAGAGGGCATACAATATGCTCTCTTTTTATTTTTCTATGACATTTATTTGATAGCTTGGCTTTAAAATCAAATTGCTTGCTGTTTTATTTTTATCCTTGTAATCAATTAAATAACCTGTCGCATAAATTGTACTTAGTGCAACATTACTATTTGGATTACATTTATTTTTAATACATACTCTTTGCTGACTTGTATCAACTTTTACATCAGTTTTAGATTTGTTATTTAATTTTGATACAGAAATAACATCATTATTGCTTGCTGGGTATGATAAATCTTCACTATTACCATCACTCATAGCAACTATTGTTGAACCTTTAAATGCACATGTTTTTATTGCTTCATCAACAAGTGTATTTTGAGGAATTGAAAAACTTAAATTTACAATATCAGCCTTTTGATTACATGCATAATCTAGTGCTTTTGCAACATTATTTCCATCAATTTCATTAGCATCTTTAAATGCCTTAATTATTAAAACATCATTCTTTTTATTCATACTATAAATATCATTATACAATGCACTAAATAAAAGTGTTCCACGTTTTGACTCATCTGAAATATCCTCAGAATCATTCAAAACATTGTATTTTGATATTTTTAATTTTTCATCATAATTTACATGATTTAAATTTGCACCACTATCAATAATTGCAATCAAACCATTATCACTTACTTTTTCTGTTTTTCCTTTATTTTCTAAAAAACTTGAATTTGTAATATCTCTTACTATTAAAACAATCATAATTATTGTTGCTAGAATTAAGACGATTGCTATTGCTCTATTTCTTTTCATTAATTACACCCTTTATATTAAAAATTTTAATTGCTTCATTTAATATACCATTATAATGAGCAATAATCAATCCATAATTAGTAATTGGGATATTATCATCATTAGCAATTTTAATTCTTTTTTGCATTATTTCTTTTGAAAGCATGCAACTTCCACAATGAACAATAAAATCATAGTTTTTTATTTCATCAGGAAAATCATGTCCCATCACAAACTCAAATTCTACATTACCATCTATCATTTCATTTAACATTTTAGGAATTTTAACTTTTCCAATGTCTTCATGACTTGTATTATGAGAACATGATTCCATAATTAATATTTTGGGATTACTTAATTTTTGTAAATAATTGATATTTTCAACAAATAATTGTAAATCACCCTTTTGATTAGCTTGTAAAATTGAATATGATGTCAAGAAAAATCTTTCATTATTAATTTGACTTACAATTTTAAATGCTTGTGAATCGGTTACTATTAAGTCTATATCATCATTTTTTTCTAAATAATTTTCTAATTCGTTTTCTTTTAAAACAATTGAAACTATATCTAAATCTAAACATTCTCTTAATAGTTGCATTTGTGGTAAGATTAATCTTCCTTTTGGTGCTTCACTATCAATTGGAATGACATGAATTATTTTCTTATGTTTTAATTTAATATTCTTTAATAAACCCTCTTCATTTTCTTGAAATAATGTTGTGAGTTTATTCTTTAAATCATTTATTGTTTTCTCTTGATTTACACTAATAAATAATGCATTTGGATACTTATTTTGTAGCTTTGTTTTTTTATCATCACTTATTAAATCAATTTTTGAAAAAACGATTATTTTCTTTGATGAAATTGCATCATATTCTTTTAAATCAAAAGAATCATTTGCATCAATTAAATAGATAACTAAATCAGCCCTTTTAAGAGCTTTATTTGTTTTAGCTACTCTTTTATCTCCAAGATCACTTTCATCATTAAAACCAGCTGTATCAATTAAATTAATCGGTCCAACATTAAGTAACTCCATTCTTTTTACAATTTCATCACTTGTTGTACCAGGAATATCACTAACTATTGATACTTCTTGATTTGTAATTGCGTTTATTAAACTAGATTTACCAGCATTCATCTTACCAATAAAGACTATTGTAGGTATTAATGAAGGTATTTTTTCCATTAGATATATAAATCTCTTTCACCATTTTCAATTCTTTTAAAATATGAAGTGATTTTGGTTTTAATTGCTGGATCATTAATTTTTTCAATTTGTTCTAATAAGAATGGATATGCTAAATCATACATCTCTTGATCTTTACAATCTAATGCATATTCTAAGGTTGTTAAAATTGCATTTGGATGACACATTTGAGCAATTTTTAGCGTTTCTACTTGGTCATGAAACTCTTGTCCAGTTCTTCCCATACGATAACATGCTGTGCAATATGATGGAAGATTACCATCTCTTAGTAAATCTTTCATTGTATCTAGTAATGATCTTTCATCACCTACTTCAAATTGAGATGAAGCACTTTCATCAGCATAACCACCTACCGTAGTTTTTGAGTTTGCTGAAATTTGTGAAATACCTTGGTTGATTAATTTTCTTCTCATATCTTCATCTTCTCTAGTAGATAAAATCATACCAACATGAGGTGCAGCAACTCTAATAATTGATACTAATTTAACAAATGTATCATCATCAATTAAATGTGGATACTCATCTAAATCTACACCATTTGCTTTTCTAATTCTTGGTACTGATATTGTATGAAATTCAACTCCATAATTTTTTAATAATTCCTCGTTATGAATCATTAACGCTATAATATCAAATCGATGATCATATAGTCCTAATAAAACTCCACCACCAACATCATCTAATCCTGCTTCAATTGCTTTATGATGTGCGTATAATTGTCTTTCATAATTACCTTTTAATGAATCTGGGTGTAAGTCTTTATATGTTGGTTTATGGTATGTTTCTTGAAATAAGATATATGTTCCAATTTCTGCTTGAGCTAATTTTTCATAATCTTCTTTAGTTGTTGCAGCAATATTAACATTTATTCTTCTTATATCACCTGATTTATAAACTGTTTTAATCGCATCTACAATATAATCTATATCAACATTTTTAGCATCTTCTCCAACTTCTAATGCTAATCTTTTATGTCCTATTTTCTCTAATGATTTAACTTCTTTTTCAATTTGTTCTAATGATAATTTTGTTCTATTAATATCATTATCTCTTTTATAACCACAATATGTACAGTTATTTACACAATAATTCGCTATATATAATGGAGCAAATAAAACAACACGATCTCCATAAATTGTCTTTTTAATATCAAAAGATATTTTATGTAATCTATCTATTTGTTCTTTATCATTAATATTTAATAATACAGCAACGTCTTTGTGATCTAATCCTTTTTTTAACTCAGCCTTTTTTAATACTGCCTCTACTTCATCATATGATGAGTTTTCTGTTTTCTTTAGTAGCTCTTCAATATAATTACTATCAATAAAACTATTCATTTAAATCTTCCTTTCCTTTACTATGGTTTCCTTGACTAAAATCAATTCTTAATCCTGCTTTATTTATATCACTTTCAATTAAATCTACATACTCTAATGATTCATCACCTTGATAAACTTTATTTTCATACAATTTATAATCTTTTCTATTATCTTGTGATGATAAATTTATCATGATAACATTACAACCTGAACACAATGCTTGATAACGACCACTTGGTGTTAATGAGGATGTTGCTGTTGTTGATGGTATTAATGCATTTGGAACAATAAGTCTTGCTAATGCATATAATGTTAAAACATGATTGATATCTGCATTTTCTTGTTTTTTAAATGGTGTATCAATATGTTTTAAAAATGGTCCTATTCCAATCATTTCTGGCTGAAATTCTTGAATAAACATTAAGTCTTCAACTAAATCTTTATTTTCCTGATATGGACTTCCTACCATAAAGCCTGCTCCTGTTTGATAACCTATTTCTTTTAGATTTTTTAAGCATTCTATTCGATATTCTAATTTCATGTTAGAAGGATGTATTTTTTGATAATGATCTTTACTTGCACTTTCATGTCGTAACAAATATCTTGATGCACCAGCGTTAAATAATTTTTGATAACTTTCTTTATCTCTTTCCCCTAATGATAAAGTAACTATTAGATCAGGATACATCTTTTTTATAGTTTTAATAATATCAATTAAGGTTTCATCATTATAATAATTATCTTCTCCACCTTGCAAAACAATTGTTCTATATCCTTTTTGATAAGCATTTTGCACTATGGTTACTATCATTTCCTTATTGTAACGATATCTTTTAACTTTATTATTACTTCTTCTAATTCCACAATATAAACAATCATTTTTACAAAAATTACTTATTTCAATTAAACCTCTTATATATACTGAATTATTATAAACACTTTTATTTTTTAAATATGCTTTTTCTTGTAAAAAAGGTAATAACTCATAATTAAAAAAATCTAATATCATTAAAAAATCAGACTTGGATAATTTTTCACCAATATCTAATTTGTTAATTAATTTCTTAAGATTATTGTTTACTTCATCACTATTTTTTTTGTAATAATTTTTTAAAATCATTATATCAACCTTCTAATCACTTATATTATATCACTATTGTTAAAAAATATCCTTTAATATAATAAAAAGAGAATGTTAAATATCTAACATACTCTTATTTTTGTATAAAAAATATCATTATTTAAAATGTTTAATTCTTTTTATTTATCTGATATTGAATAATAATCTTGATATCCTTCAATTTCTAATTCATTATAATTATTTTTTAAGTACTCACATATTTCATCAACAAATATCATTTCAGCTTGATGACTTACATCAATCAATGTAATATTGTTTTCAATTGCATATAATATCTCATGATGCTTAAACTCACTTGAAATAAATACATCGCAATTAAGTATTTTAATTTCCTCTAAAAATGAACCGCCAGCTCCTAAAACTACTGCAGCTTTTTTTGGATTATCTTTCTTATTATAAACTCTAATTTTATCATGACATACTTTTGATAGTTTTAAATATAAATTATCATCAACATTAAATGTCACTAACATATTATTACTATCATTTTTCAAATAATCTAGTTTTTTCACAAATAAATCATTCATTCCAAGGTTATGATTATCAAAATTAGTATGCATACTATATAGTGAAATTTTTGATGCATAGGCGTTTTGAAAAATATCTCTTATATAATCATAAGACAAGCAATAATCCATAAAAATTAAAGGATGATGTGAAATAATCAAATCAAAATTATTTGTTTTTGCATAATCTAAAACATTACTTGTTACATCAAGACACACCAAAATTTTTGAAACATCTTCATTATTAATTATTAATCCTGAACTATCCCATTCTTCTTGTAAAGTTTGGGGATATTTTTTTTCAATTTCATTTAAGAGATTATTTAATTTCATTTTAAATACTCCTCAATTTCTAATATTTTTTTATTGAATTCTATATATTTATCACTGTCTTTTGGTAGTTGCTTAATAATTCTCTGATATTTATTTAAATCATCATTCATTTTATTTATTAATAGTGAACTTTCATTAGATAAATTTATTTTTCCATACGATAATTCAAAATCATTGTATTTTACATTACATCCTTGATTTGCTTCAATAATTTCATAAATAATATTATTATCATCAACTAAAATTTCATTATCAATTTTAAAATTATTTTCTATCAACCATTTTCTTAACCCGTACGAATTAATGTTTGGTTGAACAATTATTTGTTTATTGACTATTATTTTTTTTGCCTCTTCTAAAATATCTACTATTAAACTACCACCCATTCCAGCTATAACCACTGTATCAAATTCAATGTTTGTTAGCTCTTTTAATCCATCACTTAAAATACACTCTATTTTATCATTCAAACCATGTTTTTTAACATTTTCTTTAACATTATTCAACGGTCCTTGATTAATATCACAAGCATATGCTTTATTAATAATCTGATTTTCTAAAAGAAAAATCGATAAAAAACCATGATCGCATCCAATATCTACTAAAGTAGCACCTTTATTTACTAAAGATGCTACTTTACCTAACCTATTTGTAAGTTTCATTATTTTATCATGAAATCCCTTAATCTTTTTGAACGTGATGGGTGTTTTAATTTTCTTAATGCTTTTGCTTCAATTTGTCTAATACGCTCTCTAGTAACATTAAACTCTTTGCCAACTTCTTCAAGTGTTCTAGTTTTTCCATCTTCTAAACCAAAACGTAAACGTAATACTTTTTCTTCACGATCAGTAAGTTCAAGTAATACTTCATTTAATTCATCTTTCAATAATTCATTTGCTGCATAATCAAATGGTGATAAAGCTTCACTATCTTCAATAAAATCACCTAAATGTGAGTCATCCTCTTCTCCAATTGGTGTTTCAAAACTAACTGGGTCTAGTGATATTTTTTGAATTTCTCTTACTTTGTCTGCAGTCATTCCTGGCATTTCAGCTGCAATTTCTTCTGGACGAGGATCTCTTCCTAATTCTTGAACAAGATTTCTTTGTATTTTAGTAAGTTTATTAATTGTTTCAACCATATGAACAGGAATTCTAATTGTTCTTGCTTGATCGGCAATTGCACGTGTAATAGCTTGTCTAATCCACCATGTTGCATATGTTGAAAATTTAAATCCTTTAGTATGATCATATTTTTCTACTGCTTTAATTAATCCCATATTACCTTCTTGAATTAAATCTAAAAACAACATTCCACGACCTACATATCGTTTTGCGATTGAAACAACTAATCTTAAGTTAGCACTAGTTAATTCCTTTTTTGCTTCTTCATCGCCATCAATAATTCTTTTTGCTAAAGCAATTTCTTCCTCGTTTGATAATAAATTAACGCCACCTATTTCTTTTAAATACATTTTAACAGGATCATTAATTTTAACATTACTTGATAGTGTCAAATTAGCATCATAATAATCTTTATCATATACACCATTCAAGTCATACTCATCAAAATCACTTTCTTCTTCATCACTTGCTAATTCAATATCAGATGTTATATCAACATCATCATCAATATCTTCAAAATCAGCAATATCATTAACCATTAATGATTCCTCATTTAAGAAAGTAAAAATATTATCAATATCATCTTCACTAAAATCATAATCCTTAATATAGTCCATTACCATATCTTGAGTTAATAAATTGTCTTCTTTTTCCTTGCTGTGTTTAATCAACTCTTGTTTGATATCTTCTAAACTTACTACTTTTACCATACTCAACACCCTTTACTTATTAAATTTATTATACTTTGCTTTATTTATTATTGCATTTATTTCTAAAATTTTTATTGATAACTCTGCTTTTTTTATTGGATCAGCTAAGTTCTTTAATTCATCTTGTAATTTTTCTATTTCAAGGTAGTATTTTTCTAATTTCAAAGTACTTATACTATCTAAAAATATTTCTTTATCATTGTAGATGTCATAATTATAAGATAAATAAATTTCTTTTAAAGCTAATTTTAGTTCGTCATCAATATCCATTTCTTGAATATCAATAATGTTTAAAGTATTCATCTCAAGATAATATGCAGCAATTACATTATATAAACGACGATATTTTGCATTAATAAACGTTCCAATTTCTTTATTAAAAATTTCATAATATTTATAATCATTCATCATATAATATAATGCATTAATTGCAGCATTCTCTAAATCACTACGTTTTGTTACTTTTGGTTTATCTAATTTTACTTGTTTTGTTATTACAGGTTGTTTTTTACTTGCAAATGTTTTTATTAAATCAAAAGAAATACCCGATAAATTTGCTAGATAGTTGTAATAATATTCCTTATCAAACTCATCAAGAATATTATTTAAATCATTTACTATTTTAACAACAATGTTTTTTTTCTCTTGATAATTGTTTGTATTGATTTGATTAAACTCATAATTAATCTTAAATTCAATAGCTGATTTTGGCTGAGATACTAACTCAGTGAACTTTTGAAATCCATGATTATTTAAAAACTCATCAGGATCACTACTACCAAAATCTAAATACTTAATACTTAATTTTTCTTTTTGTAAAAGCTTAATTGCATTAATAGTTGCTTTTTTACCAGCATCATCACCATCAAAACCTAATATAATTTCTTTAATACCTAATGTTTTTAATACTGATATATGTTCACTTGTTAATGCTGTTCCCATAACACATACAGCATTTTCAATGTTTGCTTTATAGAATGCAATAACATCATTTGGTCCTTCTAAAATATAAACACTTTTATTTTTTTTAATTGAATCTTTTGCATTATTAATATTATACAGTATTCTTGATTTATTAAATATTTTAGACTCAATTGAATTTATATACTTTGGTGTTGCATTATTCAATGCTCGACATGTAAAACCTAATACATTATCATAAATGTCTATTATTGGATATATTATTCTATTTTGGTAATTATCAACTAACTCATTACCTTTAATATTTAATAGTCCTAATTCAACAGCCTTTTTATCATCATAACCTTTTTGTTTTATTAAATTTGATACAACTTCATTTGATGAACAATACCCTAACCTAAATTTTTCTATTAATTTATCATCAATACCTCTAGTATGTAAATAGTTTAAAGCAAAATCACTATGCCCTTCAACTAACAAATATTGATATAAATTATTAACTTCACTATTAATCTTATAATATTCCTTTAAATCATTTGAAATATTATTTGTAGTATTCTCAACAGCAATTTCAATTCCTGCTCTACTAGCAAGTTTTAATAATGAATCGACAAAACTAATTTTCTCATACTCTTTTACAAAATTAACTACATCTCCACCTGCTCCACAAGAAAAGCATTTATAAATTTGTTTTTCTTGAGAAATAACCATTGATGGATTTGTATCATTATGAAATGGGCACAAAGACACATAGTTTTTTCCCTTTTTAGTTAAGAAGATATAATTTGAAAGCACATCAACTATATCATTTTTATTTTTTATTTCTTCAATTGTTGTATCATCAATTTTTTTCATTTTATCACCAATTATAAATCAAATTTATCAGCAAAATAACCTTCCAAATCTGAAATTTTAACTCTTACTTGTTGCATAGTATCACGATCTCTAATTGTTACACTATCATCATTCTCTGTATCAAAATCAATTGTGATACAGTATGGTGTTCCAATTAAATCTTGTCTTTTATATCTTTTACCAATATTACCTGATGCTTCATACTCAACCATATATTTTTTAGCAAGTTTTTGATATACTTCAAATGCTTTATCAGCTTGCTGTTTTTGTAAAGGCATTACACACATTTTATATGGAGCTAAATCATGATGTATTTTTAAAATTGGACCACGTTCTTCATCTTCTACATAAGCATCACATAAAAATGCAAGTAATGCTCTACCTAATCCTAAACTTGGTTCAATTACATATGGCAAATATTTTTCATTTGTAATTGGATCATGATATTCCA
The DNA here is from genome assembly GCA_029893765.1 of Bacilli bacterium PM5-9. Classification (NCBI taxonomy): domain Bacteria; kingdom Bacillati; phylum Bacillota; class Bacilli; species Bacilli bacterium PM5-9. The sequence continues at coordinate 9,360 of JARXZD010000001.1, read as the reverse complement.
TATTTTCTTTTGATGAAGTTTGATGTGCTTTTAAATCATAATCTGTTCTATTTGCAATTCCCCATAATTCTGATTGTCCAAAAGGAAATTTATATTCAATATCTACTGTTCCAGCTGAATAATGAGAAAGTTCATCTTTTTCATGATCACGATAAACTAAATTTTCTTCACTTAATCCATAATGTAATAACCAATCCATACAATATTTACGCCAATAAGCAAACCATTCCATATCAGTACCCGGTTTACAGAAGAACTCTAATTCCATTTGTTCAAATTCTCTTGTCCTAAAAATAAAGTTACCTGGAGTTATTTCATTTCGAAATGCCTTACCAACTTGAGCAATACCTAATGGTAACTTCTTTCTAGTTGATCTTACAACATTTTTAAAGTTAACAAATATCCCTTGAGCAGTTTCAGGTCGTAGATAAATATCATTACCTTCACCACTTATAACACCTTGTTGTGTTTTAAACATTAATTCAAATTCTTTTATTTCACTAAAATTAGTTGAACCACAATTAGGGCATTTAATATCATTCTCTTTTATAAATGCTTCCATTTTTTCATGTGACCATCCTGCAGGATTAATATCACTATTATCTTCAATTAAATGGTCAGCACGATGTCTGTTTTTACAATCCTTACAATCCATTAATGGATCACTAAAACCACCAACATGTCCACTTGCAACCCAAACTTTTGGATTCATTAAAATTGCTGCATCAAGTCCAACATTATATGGTGATTCTTGAACAATTTTTTTCCACCATGCATTTTGGATATTTCTTTTTAATTCTATTCCTAATGGACCATAATCCCAAGAGTTTGCTAGACCTCCATATATTTGAGAACCAGGATATAAAAATCCATTTTCTTTACAATAATTAACTATTTCTTCCATGCTTTTCATTTCTTTTCCTCCTAATATATATATTTCACTGAAGTTAAGTACACTCCAGCATTTTCATATAACAAATCTGTTAGTAAATCAAACACATATTTATCATATGATTTCTTGTTATTTGTAATTTCATTGCCGTTACTTAGCTTATATAAATAATTCAAAATATCTTTATCCATTAAATATTTTGAATTGTTATCAAAACATTCTTTACATATAAAACCACTATTTTTTAAATCAAATGCAACTATATTATTTGTTTTTGCACAATTATAACAACTTTCTAAATTTGGAGCGCATCCAATAAGCTCAAGTGTATTATAAATAAAGTAATTAGTTAAGAAATATGAATTCTTCTTTTTTGAAATATCAACAATTATTTCTTCTAAAAACTCATAATATTTTTTGTAATTAATATCTTTTTGATGTTTAATTTTTATTAATAATTCAGACATGAACATTACTAGATTCATTTGCTCATAATTTAAACAAGTATAATCAAATATTCTATCTACACTTCCACTTTTATAAATTGAAAGTTCTTCTAAATTAAGTTTTGAAACATCAAAAGTAATAAAATTAAATATTTTAAAGATAAAGAATGATTTTGAAGTTGTTTTTTGTCCACCTCTAACATATAATTGCATAAATCCATATTGATATGATAGAACATCAACAATTAAATCGTTTTCCTTATAATTAAAAATATTAAAAACTATTCCCTTTAAATCCTTAGTAATTATCATCGTTATAACCAAATTCATTTAATTGATATTGCTTATTACGCCAATCTTTTTCAACTTTAACAAAAGTTTCAAGATATACCTTAGATCCTAAAATTTGTTCTAGTTCTTCTCTTGCAAGAATTCCAACTTCTTTTAATTTAGAACCATTTTTTCCTATAATAATACCTTTTTGAGAATTTCTTTCAACAATTATCGTTGCATTTATTAATATAGAACCATTATTTTTCTTTTTCACTTTATCTATAGTTACTGCAACTGAATGTGGTATTTCATCACCAGTTAATTGTAAAAGTTTTTCTCTAATTATTTCTTTAAAAATAAAATTTTCAGGATGATCGCTTATTGCTTCATCAGGATAATATTTTATTCCTTCTTCTAAATTATCTTTTATCAATTGTAACAGCTTATCTGTATTAGTTTTATTTTTTGCTGAAATTGGTATGATTTCATCAAAAATATCTAGCTGTTCTTTTGTTAAACTATTCATATATTTAATCATATATTCTTTATTGACTAAATCTATTTTATTCAAAACAAGAAACACTTTACTTTCAGAATCTTTAAGACTATCAATAATCATTTTATCGCCTGTTGACATTGGTTCATCAATATTTGATAAAAATAAAATTAAATCAACATCTCTTGTTGCACTATAAGCACTCTTATTCATAAATGTAGATAAATTACTTTTTGGTTTATGAATTCCTGGAGTATCAATAAAAATAATTTGTGCATCTTCATCTGTATAGATTCCTTGAATTTTATTACGTGTTGTTTGTGGTTTGTTAGACATTATTGCTACCTTATGTTTTAAAAAGGAATTTAGTAATGTTGATTTCCCTACATTTGGACGACCAACTATTGAAACAAAACCAGATTTAAACATTTTTTAAATCATCCTTATCAAAAGGATATGGAAGCAATGTTGCCATATTAGTTTCAATACACTCACCATTTAAATTAAAAACATAAATAGTAGTATCACTTTTCAATAATTCATTCAATACTTGAAGACAAGCTCCACAAGGCATTGCTGGCTCATCAGAATTACTAACAATCGCAAAACCAACAATATCGTCTTTTTGTACTCCATTTGCATACGCACTACATATACATACTCTTTCAGCACATATTGATGATCCATAAGATGCATTTTCAATATTAGCACCAATAAAAGCTTTTTGATCTTTTGTTATTAATGCTGCTCCTACATTATAGTTTGAATATGGAGCGTAAGCATTATGATATGCTTTTTGACTTAAATTAAATAATGTTTCTCTAATTGAATTTTCCATAGTAACACCCTTTCATTAAAATAAATAAAATATTTTTTTATAAAAAATAATAATTCCAATTACAAGTGCTCCTATTGTAGAAACTAAAACTGCACCTGCACTAATATCTTTAATTTTACCTGCTAATTCATTATAATCTGGACTTACTAAATCAATTATATTTTCAATTGCTGTATTCATCATTTCAAATGTAAATACAATTGTTGATGCAAATAAAATTACAATCCACTCAAGTTTATTTAATTTCAATAGAAATCCTACTATTACAGCTAAAATAAATAGTATAAATTGATATCGAAAACTTGATTCTTCATAGAATACTGTTTTTATACCATTAAAAGCAACTTTAAACTTATTATGATTTTTATAATGATTTTTATCTTTAAATTTACTTTTTACTTTGGTAAGCATTTAAAATCACCTCTTGTAATGAAATCATTTTATTTTCATCATCAATATTTTGATGGTCGTATCCTAGTGTGTGTAACATTCCATGAACAAAGAGAAATGATAATTCTCTATCAATTGAATGTTGATATTCATTTGCTTGTTCTATTGCCTTATCAACACTTATAAAGACATCTCCTAAATCAATACTATCTTCATAATAACCAATTATTTCATTTTCAAATGTAATAACATCTGTTGCATAATTTTTAAATCGATACTCAGTATTTATTTTTTTTATTGTATTGTTATCTACTAATGTAACGCTTATTTCATAATCATCATTTAAATTTAGTTGCGATAATGTTATACTTGCTAATTCAAGATATATATCGTAATAACGATTATATTCTTTAGCATAGTTATTCATAAAATTAATTTCTATCATAAAGCATTCACATACTTTTCTTCAGATTCAAGCATCTCAATTAAAAAATCAACTCTATTAATAATATCACTTGTATCAACATTATAAAATTCTTCAAAATCAGCAACTAATTCATCAATATTTAATGAGAAAATGTAATATTCAATTAATGCTGCATAACTATTTATCTCATCAACATCTATTGTTTGAGGGTAAATAATATAAACGAATAAATCTAAAATATCCAATGCCATTACAAGATAACTTGGAAACTTAGCTAGATGTTCCTCTAAAAGATTTCTTGTTTTTAGATAATTAATATCTTGGAATACTAATTGGTTTGCACTTGCCATAAATTCATATTCATATCCATGTTTATTTACTAAAATAACATCTGAAATTTGTTGTTTAATGAAAACTTCTAAAATAAATGTTTTTAATACTGGTGATTTTTCACTTAACAAATATTTTTCTAAATCATCTTTTATTTTTCTAACATTATAATCATCTAGTTTCATTAAAATACTAAGTTGCTCATCATAATTATTTTCAAATAAAACTTCAACAATATCCTCTTCAGTAATTGTTTGATTATAGACACCAGATTCAATTAGGTATGCTTGTTTTTTTGCAACAACATCATCATATAAGTTATTTAACACTTCTTCATAATTATCTTGAATGTATGGCATTGATAATTCTTCATTTAAAATACTTAAAGCTTTATCAAACTCTTCTTGCTCAATTAAAGATAAAATATAATATCCTAATATCTCAAAATAATCATCTTCAATACTATCAACTATTTGCTCAAAAAAGATAACCAATTCATTATACTTTTTTAATTCATATAAGCATTGAATTTTAGATAAATATTGACCTTCTAAAACTAATAACTTTTTTAGTGCATCTTCATATTTTTCATCAACTATTAATTTTTTTATTTCTTCCATATGTATCCTCTTAAATATTATCTATTATTGTTTGAACAACATCGCTAACATTTATATCAACTTTTTGATCTTTTTCTCTATTTAAATATTCAACAATATTTTCACCAGCCATTTTACCAACAACAATTCTATTTTTCATTCCAATTAAATCACTATCAGCAAACTTAGAGCCAGGTCTTTCTTTACGATCATCATACAACACTCTAATGCCTCGCATGCTCAACTCATTATATATTTTTTCAGCATTAATTACTTGTTCTTCTTTTTTAGTATCAACTACAAGTAAATGAACATCAAAAGGTTGTAACTCTTTTGGCCATATTATTTTATTATTATCTTCTGCATAAGTCTCAACAACTGCCATTAATATCCTTGAAACACCAATTCCATAACTACCCATTTGCATTGGTACTTCTTTTTGATCTTTATCTAAATAAGTACATTTCATTGCCTTTGTATAAACATCACCAATTTTAAAAATATGACCCACTTCAATACCTTTAGCAAAAGTAAGTTTTTCATCGCAATGTAAACAAAGATCACCTTCATGAACTTCTTTAATATCTCCAACAAAATCAGCAGTATAATCACGACCATAATTAATGTTAATATAGTGAGTATCCAATATGTTTCCACCAGCAGTATGATTTTTTAATTTTGTAATAGCTTCATCAGCAACCACAATAAAATCATCTTTAGCTTTAAAATTAATTGCCCCAATAAACCCTTTTATTAAACCCTGTTCAACTAATTCCTCATCACTTAATAATCTTAGCTCTCTAGCCTGTACTAAATTAGAAAGCTTAACTTCATTTATTTCATAATTACCTTGACATACAACTAAATAATACTTTGAAGTAGCATCGTCAATGTAAGTAATATATTTTGCGGTTCTATTAGGATTAAATCCTAGAAACTCTGATATTTCAGCAATTGATGAAACATTTGGAGTATCAATAAGTTTCAATTCCATAACTTCTTCTTGAACATCAGCTTCATCATATTTTGCTGATGCTTTTTCTAAGTTAGCTTGATAGCCACATTTTTCACAATATACTAAAGTATCCTCTCCTACTTCAGAGATAGACATAAACTCTGTTGAATCTGAACCACCAATAGAGCCATTATCAGCACTAACTTTTATTGTTTTTAATCCGCATCTAGAAAATATTTTTTCATATGCTCCAGACATCTCATCATAATGAGCACTTAATCCCTCATAATCAGTATGAAAAGAATATGCATCTTTCATTATAAACTCACGGCCTCGCATTAAACCAAAGCGTGGACGTTTTTCATCTCTAAATTTTGTTTGAATTTGATATAAAGAAAGTGGTAATGAACGCCAAGATTTTACATGATCTTTAATTGCACTTGTTACAACTTCTTCATGTGTTGGTCCTAAACAAAAACTACGATCATGACGATCTTTCAATCTCATTAGTTCTGGTCCATACTTTGACCAACGGCCAGATTCTTCCCATAATTCTTGTGGTTGTAAAGTTGGCATCAACATTTCTACACAACCAATTGCCGCTAATTCTTCACGACATATCTTCTCAATATTCTTAATTATCATATGAGCAAGTGGTAGATATGTAAACACACCTGCAGCAACTTGCTTTATCATACCTGCTTTTTGCATCACCATAAATGACTTTGATGTTACATCTTCTTCTATTACATTCCTAGTTGTTGGAATGAACATTCTGCTTTGTTTCATAAACTATATCTATCCCTTCTCAATAATATAATATTATACCATATTTATAAGTTTATTAATACCATATTTCTCTACTTACTAATTTTTTTGTTTGGTTCAACACCAAAATTATATTCTAATTTATAATCATCACTACAATAGAATGATGATAATGATGCAATCATCGCTGCATTATCAGTACAACACCATAATGGAGGTAATGTTAGCTTAATATCTAATTTATTCGTATTTACCATATCTTGTACTTCATCTCTTAAATATGAGTTTGCAGCAACCCCACCAGCTAAAACAAAGTGTTTTACATTATACTCTTTAATTGCATTTAATGATTTGTTTAGTAAAGGTTGTATTGCACTTGTTTGAAATGAAGAAGCAATATCTTCAACATTGAAATTTTCATTTTTCATTTTTAACTGATTAACTTTGTTAATTACTGCCGATTTTAAACCACTGTATGAAAAATTATAACTTTTATCATCTAGAGGAATTGGGAAATCATAAATATCCTTTCCTTCTTTAGCAAGTTTATCAATTATTGGTCCACCTGGATATCCTAGACCAAGAATTCTTGCAACTTTATCATAACACTCTCCTATTGCATCATCCAAAGTTTGTCCTAACACTTCAAAAGATAAGTGTTCTTTCATCAAAACTAATTCTGTATGACCACCAGAAACAACTAGTGCAAGTAATGGAAACTTTAATTCATCAATTAGATTGTTAGCATATATATGTCCTGCAATATGATGAACAAATAAAAGTGGAATGTTATTTATAAATGATAATGATTTAGCAAACACTACTCCTACATGTAAAGCACCAATTAAACCAGGACCATTAACAACCGAAATATAATCAATATCATCTATTGTAAGATTTGCCTTATTTAATGCCTCACAAAAAACAATATCAATATTTTTCAAATGAAGGCGTGATGCAAGTTCTGGTACAACGCCACCATTAAATTGATGATCTTTTATTTGTGATGATACAACATTTGCGACTATTTCATTATCTTTAATTATTGAAATTGCTGTTTCATCACAAGATGTTTCAATTGCTAAAATTACTTCTTTCATCATATATACCTACTTTCTAAAAATTAATGCATGATTATTTTTAGAATAATAATCATTTCTTTGAGAAATTAATTCAAACCTATTTTTTTTATAAAAATTAATTGCTTTTTCATTAAAACACGAAACTTCTAAAATTATTTCTTGGCATCCATTTTTTATCATTAAATATTCAATATAATTCATTAAAAATTGGCCATATCCTTGATACTGATAATTATTTGATATAGCAATCATTACAATTTCTAGTTGCTCAAAAATACTATGAACTATAAAAAAACCAATTATTTCATCATCGTTTTTTAAAACCATAAAATCAGATATATCTAAATCTAATTCATAATGATAATTATCATAACTATATTTATAATCAAATAAATTATTATGTAATTCTAATATATTATTTATATCATTTTCAGTAGCCTTCTGTAGTTTCAATTAAAACGCATCCTTTATGTATAAACTATCAATATCTAAGCTATATCTTTTAGCCTTAACTAAATTCAAAACATTTTCAGCGATATTTTCAAAAGAATTTTCATATTGCTTAGCATCTTGTATATCAATACTATCTTTTTCGATAATTGTTGGTGTACTAAAAACACCATCTTTTACTTTTTGATAATAGTATTTGTTTCCTCTTGCATCAATAATAGCTTTACAATCATTATACTGATTAAATAAAATTTCTAATGAGCTAAGAACATAAACATTATTATAACCAGATACTTTTAAAGCTTTTGCTACTGTTAAACCAACTCTTATTCCAGTAAAACTACCAGGTCCTTGTGCAAAGAAAAAGTTATCAATTTGTTCAAGTTTATAATTGTTTTTTAATAAAAAATTATTCAACTCATCAATAAAAATTTCAGATTGATTTCTATTTGTCTCAATGCAAGTATAATCCATAACACTATCATTTGAAAACAATGAAAAAATTATATAATTATTTGATGTATCAATAAATAAATTCATGACAATTCTCCTTTATATATGAAATAACTAAATTATCTCCATTTAATTCAATTTTTCTTATGTTTTCATCAACAATATCAATTGAAATTTTTAAATTAAACATTTCTTTAAACTCATCAGGTAAATAAATTGACCACTCAATAATAGAGATTTCATTTGAAAACCAATACTCTTCAAAACCTTGATCATAAACATTTTCTTTAATTCGATATAAATCAAAGTGATTTAAAAAAGTTTTTAAGCCTTGATATCTTTTGAAAATATTAAAAGTAGGTGAAGTTACAATATCATTAACACCAATTTCTTTTGCGAAAAATTGAGTAAAAGTTGTTTTACCTGCACCTAAATCACCATCTAAAAAAATAATTGCTGGATTTTTAATAAAATAATCAGCTAATTTTGTTGCGAAAATTTTCATTTCACTTAAATCATTAATTTGTAGACTAATTTTTTCCAAGTTAAATCACTCCTTTTTTTATTTAGATAGAAAAAAAAGATAGCTATAGCTATCTTTTAAAAGCCTGGCAACGTCCTATTCTCACACTTGCGTACTACCTTCAGCGCTAAGATGCTTAACTTCTGTGTTCGATATGGGTACAGGTGTGTCCATCTTGCTATCGCCACCAGACTTATTGTGAAAGATCTTCATCTTTCAAAACTAAATAATAGTATACTCACTAAGGTTAAGTCCTCGACCTATTAGTAACACTCAGCTTAATACATCACTGCACTTACACTTGTGTCCTATCTACCTTGTAGTCTTCAAGGGGTCTTACTTGTTGGGAGATCTCATCTTGAAGTAGGCTTCCCGCTTAGATGCCTTCAGCGGTTATCCTTTCCCTACTTAGCTTTCCAGCCATGCCACTGGCGTGAC